>JACRMO010000009.1 GCA_016214925.1 Gammaproteobacteria bacterium | reverse complement strand
TCTGCGCCGTAGCGATTGGACACCCAAACAGGCGCAGTGGGTGCAACGCCACTTCACCCATGAGTTGCTGCCGGTGTTGAGCCCGTTGGGCCTGGACCCCGCGCATCCGTTCCCGCGCCTGCTCAACAAGAGCCTGAACTTCATTGTCTCGCTGGAGGGCAAGGATGCCTTCGGCCGTTCCAGCGGTGTGGCGATTGTGCAGGCACCGCGCTCGCTGCCGCGCGTGATCCAGGTACCGCACAGTTATAGTCGCGGTCCCAACGACTTCGTATTCCTCACCTCCATCATCCATGCGCATGTCGGCGATCTGTTCCCGGGCATGAAGGTCACCGGCTGTTATCAGTTCCGCGTTACCCGCAACAGCGATCTGTTCGTCGACGACGAGGAAGTCGAAGACCTGCTGCGCGCCGTGCAAGGCGAACTGCTGTCGCGTCGTTACGGCGACGAGGTGCGTCTGGAGCTCGCCGACAATTGCAGCACGGAAATGGCGAATTTCCTGCTGCATAAATTCGGTCTGGACGCCGTCGATCTGTATCAGGTCAACGGCCCGGTCAACCTCAACCGCCTGCTGGCAGTCTACGACTTGGTCGAGCGTCCCGATCTAACCTCTCCGCCCTTGTCACCCGCGCGCCCGAGCAGCGTGGGCCCGGCACAGAACCTGTTCGAGGCGATCCAGACGCGCGATATCCTGCTGCATCATCCCTTCGAATCCTTTCTGCCGGTGATCGATTTCCTGCGTCAGGCCGCGGCAGATCCGCAGGTATTGGCGATCAAACAAACGCTCTACCGCACCGGCGCCGATTCCGCCGTGGTCAACGCGCTGGTCGACGCCGCGCGCGCCGGCAAGGAAGTCACCGTGGTGGTGGAGTTGCGCGCGCGCTTCGACGAGGAACAGAACATCAAACTGGCCACCCGTTTGCAGGAGGCCGGCGCGCATGTGGTGTATGGCGTGGTCGGTTACAAGACCCACGCCAAAATGATCCTGGTGACGCGCCGCGAAGGCCGGCGTCTACGTCACTATGTGCATCTGGCAACCGGCAACTACCACGCGCGCACCGCACGCTTGTACACCGACTATGGATTGTTCACCAGCGACCGCGCCATCGGCGAGGATATTCACCGCGTGTTCCAGTTGCTGACCAGCCTGGGCCGCGTGAAGAAACTGAAAAAGATCCTCCAGGCACCCTTCACCCTGCACAAGGAACTGCTGCGCCTGATCGAACGCGAAGCGGATCATGCGCGCGCCGGTAAACCCGCGCGCATCATCGCCAAGATGAACGCACTGATCGAACCGCAGATCATCCGCGCGCTGTATCAGGCCTCGCAGGCCGGCGTGAAGATCGACCTGATTATCCGCGGCGTCTGTTGCCTGCGCCCGGGCGTTCCCGGGGTCTCGGAAAACATCCAGGTGCGTTCGATTATCGGTCGCTTCCTGGAACATACGCGCGTGTTCTACTTCCACAACCAGGACGAGTACGATTTATATCTGTCCAGTGCCGACTGGATGGATCGCAACTTCTTCCAGCGTGTCGAGATCGGCTTTCCCGTCGACGAACAAAGCCTGCGCAACCGCATCGTGAAGGAAGGCCTGGAACTCTATCTCGCCGACAACACCCAGGCATGGGTGCTGAACAAGGACGGCGAATACCGCCGCGTCAAACCCGCCAGCAATCAGAAACCGCGCAGTGCGCAAGCCACGCTGCTGGAACAGCGCGCCATGCCCGTCTGATTCGTTTTCCCGCTTCGTTCAGTCGCCATTCAGGCCCACCAGCCTAGTCTGCCGCCATGCAGGGTAATCACCCTGCGCAGATCTGCTTCCAGGGAGGCAGGCGACAGTGCAGCGACTCACATCGAACACCCGATCCAAGCCACGGTCATATCCGAATTACTTGCCTGGACTCGTCCGCTGGTTGATGGCCTTGGCGCTATCTCTCATTGCGCCCATGACGTTCGCCGACCCGCCGGCGCGCGTGGCGCGACTCAGCGTGCTCTCCGGCGAGGTCGGTTTCGCATCGGCCGGCGACGAGACGTGGCGTGAAGCCAGCCTGAACCGCCCGCTGATCACCGGCGACCGTGTATATACCGAAGGCGCTGCGCGCACCGAACTGGATCTGGGCAGCGCGGCGCTGCGTCTGGACGCGCGCAGCGAACTACAGCTCCGGACGCTCGATGAGCAGGCCGCACAATTCGAACTGACCGAGGGCACACTCAATCTGACCGTGCGCAATCTCTACGATGGACAGCGCTATGAAATCGCCACGCCGACATTGACACTGATCATCAGCGAACCTGGCGCCTATCGCGTCGATGCACGCGACGGCGCAACGCAGGTGACGGTCTTCGAGGGTAACGCCGAAGTCTATGGCGAGGACGATGCCTATCAACGCGTCACGGCCCGCCAGTCCTACCGCTTCCCTGATTCCAATCTGCGCGACTATGAGGTGTTCGATCTACCGCGCCCGGATGATTTCGACGACTGGTGTTTTGCGCGCGACGAACGCTATCGCCAACCCGTGGCACGTCAGTATGTTTCGGATGAAGTCGTCGGCTACGCCGACCTGGATGACTACGGCGATTGGCGGGAAGAGTCGGACTATGGTCCGGTGTGGTATCCGCGGCGCGTGGCCTCCGAGTGGGTGCCGTATCGCGACGGTCATTGGGCGTGGGTGGAACCGTGGGGGTGGACTTGGGTGGACAACGCACCGTGGGGGTTTGCACCATCCCACTATGGACGTTGGGTCTGTGTGCGCGAACGCTGGGGCTGGATTCCCGGACCGGCGCGGGTGCGCCCGGTATACGCGCCGGCACTGGTTGCTTTCATCGGCGCTGACAACGGGAGCATGCGCTTTTCGCAGGGCGCCCGTCCGATCGGCTGGTACCCACTGGGGCCGCGTGACGTCTATGAACCGCCGTATCACGTCAGTCGGAATTACTTCCACAACGTGAACGTCACCAACATTCACAACCACACCGTAGTCAACAACACCGTCATCAATAACGTCTACAACAACTACGCCGGTGGTCGGCCGACGCATGGCGTCCGGCACGCCTATCGCAACAAACCGTCTGCGGTGACGGCGGTGGAACGCGACACCTTCGTCAAGGCGCGACCGAGCAGAAGTCTCGAACATGACGTGATCATGCATGCGCGTCCCGCGCCCGGTGTGCAATCGAAAAATCAGCGTCAGCCGGAGCAACGCGGACCTGCGGCATCTGCGGAGCGTGAGCGGAAATCCTTTGCGCTGCCGCCTACTCCTGCGCGGAAAACACCCGTGCCCGCCAAGGCAACCCGCCCCGCCGACCGAAAACAGACGCTCGATAAGCAACCGTTACCGACGGCTGCGGAGCGTGTCGTGCGCCATCGCCCGCAACAGCCAACGAACATCGACGGCAATCATCGGCGCGTGATCGAGGCGCCGACACGGCCGACGCGCGTACAGCCATCTTCACCCGTCCAAAAACCGATCGCGCTGCAAGCGCAGATTAAACACAAAGAAACGCGCAGGGCCGTACCGCGACGTGAAACGCCTGTGGCACACAGCGAGCGTCGCCGTTCCACGCCGCCACCCGTCGAGCCACGCCGCGACTATCGGCAAGCACGCCAGACCGAACGACCGTCACAGCAAGCCACGACGCCACCGCCCCGTCAGGCTGCGGCATCCGGACAAGCGACTGCGGATGAGGTGAAGGAATCACGTGCGAAGACACGCGAGCGGCCGCGTGGTATGCGCGAAGGTGCGCGGCAAGATGCAGGTTCCGCGATGACGCTACGCTAAGCTGCCGGGGATCTAGCAACCTGCTGGACCCCGGCAGGCGGCTAGGTCCCGGTCTTGCCCAGCATTTCGATGCCCTGGCTGTGCAGGTAATCGTCGTAGCTGCCGTTGAAGTTGACCACGCCGTTCGGCGTCAGCTCGATGATGCGCGTCGCCAGCGAGGAGACGAATTCGCGGTCATGACTGACGAAGATCAGCGTGCCCGGGTAATTCTCCAGCGCGGTGTTGAGCGACTCGATGGACTCCATGTCCAGGTGGTTGGTCGGTTCGTCCATGATCAGGATATTGGAGCGTTGCAGCATCAGCTTGCCGAACAGCATGCGTCCCTGCTCGCCACCGGACAGCACCTTCACGGATTTATTGGTGTCGTCCGACGAAAACAGCAAGCGGCCCAACACACCACGGATGGCCTGCTCGTCATCGCTGGGTTTTTTCCACTGACTCATCCATTCGAACAGCGGCATGTCGGTGGCGAAATCGGCGGCGTGATCCTGGGCGAAGTAGCCGATATCCGAGTTCTCCGACCATTTGACGTTGCCGCTGTCGGCCGCCAGCTCGCCGACCAGCGTGCGCAAGAGCGTGCTCTTGCCGATACCATTCGGGCCGATCACGGCGATGCGTTCGCCAACCTCGATCATCAGATTGAGATTCTTGAACAGCGGCGTCTCGCCATAACCCTTACTAACGCCTTCGACTTCAAGCGCCAGACGGTAGAGCTTCTTGATCTGTTCGAAACGGATGTAGGGATTCACGCGGCTCGACGGCTTGATCTCGTCGAGCTTGATCTTCTCGATCTGCTTGGCGCGCGAGGTCGCCTGCTTGGCCTTGGAAGCGTTCGCCGAGAAACGGCTGACGAAGGATTGCAGATCGGCAATCTGCGCCTTCTTCTTCGCATTGTCGGCATACAGACGTTCGCGCGCCTGCGTCGAGGCGGTCATGTAGTCGTCGTAGTTGCCCGGATAGACGCGCAACTCGCCGTAATCCAGATCGGCCATGTGCGTGCACACGCTGTTCAGGAAATGCCGGTCATGGGAAATGATGATCATGGTGCTGTTGCGCGCGTTGAGCACGTCTTCCAGCCAGCGAATGGTGTTGATGTCCAGCGCCACCGCGCTCATCAGACCGGTGTGCTGTTCCACCGGAATATCCAGACCCAGCAGCAGTTCGCCGGCACGCGCCTCGGCGGTGTAACCGTCCAGTTCGGCGAAATGCACTTCGAGATCGGCGACTTGCATGCCCTCTTCTTCGCTCATCTCCGGCAGCGAATAAATGCGGTCACGCTCGCGCTTCACCGCCCAGAGTTCGGCATGACCCATGATGACCGTGTCGAGCACCGTGTAGTCCTCGAAGGCGAACTGATCCTGACGCAGTTTGCCGACGCGCTCATTGGCATCGACACAGACATTGCCCGCCGTCGGTTCCAGATCGCCGCCGAGGATTTTCATCAGCGTCGACTTGCCGCAGCCGTTGGCGCCGATCAGGCCGTAGCGATTGCCGTTGCCGAATTTGACCGAGATATTCTCGAACAGGGGCTTGGGCCCGAACTGCATGGTGATATTGGCGGTGGTAATCAAGTTGCTGCTTCCACAATCATGGGGTTAGACACACGCGGGGACGGACCCTGCGCCGGGGTGGTCCCTGTAAGGCCGGATACGGAATGCGCGTACTGCGGAGGGGACGGGTCGTGCGAGGGGCGCATTCTCGCACATTTGGCGGTGCAGGGCGACCTGTGGCGTGACCCCGACGGCAAATTACCGGCTCAACCGAACACCAAGGCAACGCCGGCCGTATCCAGGTATTTCTGTTCCTCGGCGAGATCCGCGGAGGTCAGCGGGTGCGCCTCCAGCCAACCCTCGGGGAATTTCAGTTTCAGTTGATTGCCTTCGACCTTGGTCTTGATCTCGGGCACGGGCGCATCGGCGCGATCGCGGCGCAGCAACACGGCGAGCCGCAGCAACGCCGTCAACCGATGCGCCGGTTCCTGCAGCGCCTTGGGCAGCGCCGCCAATTCATCGCGCGGGAATTTGCGTCGATGGCCGCGCACCAGCATCGCGAGCAACGCCTGATCGCGCACCGAGAAACCGGCCAGATCGGAGTATTGCACCAGATAGGCGCCATGCTTGTGATACTGGCTGTGGGCGATCACCAGACCGACTTCGTGCAGACACGCGGCCCAGTGCAGCCAGGTGTGCTGCATGGGATGGCTCAGATTCCAATCCGCCGCCAATTGATCCAACAGTTGCTGTGCAACGCCTTCCACGCGAGCGGCATGTTGCAGGTCCACCTGATAACGGTTGCACAAGGCCAGTACCGCCGCCTCGCGCACGTCGTCGTGCTGAATGCGGCCGAGCAGATCGTAGAGAAGACCTTCGCGCAGTGCGCCTTGGGCAATCAACATGCGTTCGATGCGCAAGGCATCGAAGGTCGCATTGAGAATGGCCACACCACCGGCCAGCACCGGGCGGCGGTCATCGGGCAAGCCTTTGAGTTTGAGCTTGTCGATCTGTCCGGCATCAAACATGGCCTTGCGTAACTTGCGCAGCCCTTGCAGGGTGATGCCCTGCTCGCTCCAACCCTGTTCCACCAGAATATCGCGCACCGTACGGATGGTGCCGGAGGCGCCAACGGCCGCCTGCCAACCGAGG
>JACRMO010000070.1 GCA_016214925.1 Gammaproteobacteria bacterium | reverse complement strand
GGCAAGCACAAGGAAGTCCTGTGCAAGACCTGCCATCGCGGCAATCTCACCGACAAACTCGAGACCGGCTGTATCGCCTGTCATCGCGCCGACGACGTGCATCGCGGCAAGCAGGGCGAGGATTGCGCCCGCTGCCACAAGGAAAGCGGCTGGGGCGACGAAGTAGTGTTCGACCACGACCTGACCCGCTTCCCGCTGATCGGCCTGCACGCCACCGCGCCCTGCGAGGAATGCCATGCGTCGACGACGTTCCAGGATGTCGCCATGCGCTGCAATGATTGTCACGCCGAGAGCGATGTACACAAACGTACGCTTGGTGACGACTGCGCGCGCTGTCACAACCCGAATGGCTGGGCGTTCTGGCAGTTCGATCACGACATCGCCACCGACTTCAGACTTGAAGGTGCCCATAGTGGGCTGGTCTGCCAAGCGTGCCATCGCGACCCGCTAAAGGGTCATGAATTCGATCAGTCGAAACTCTGTGTCGCCTGCCATGCGGCCGACGACAAACACCGCGGTCGTTTCGGCAGGCAGTGCGAGCGTTGCCACGATCAGGAATCGTTCGAAAATGTGAGGGTGCAACCATGAGTCTGTTGCGTATGCTTCGCCGTTCAAGTCTGATGCTGACCGCCCTGTTGTGTCTGCTGTGCGCATTGCCGACACACGCGGCAGTGAACAAGCGATTCGATCACTTCTCGACCGGCTTCCCGCTGACCGGCGCCCACCAGCGCACTGATTGCGAGAGTTGCCATATCAATGCGAACTTCACGGGCACGCCAACCCGCTGTTCCAGCTGTCATACCAGCGGCAGCCAGGTGACCGCCACCATCAAACCGTCGAAGCACATGACGGTGCTGGACAGTTGCGACAACTGCCATACCACGTTGAGCTGGAGTCAGGTCGCCCGCATCGATCACTCGGCGGTGATGGGTGCCTGCAGCAGTTGTCACAATGGCAGCATCGCGCCGGGCAAATCGTCCAGCCACATCGCCAGCGGCAACAATTGCGAGACCTGCCATACCACCACCAGCTGGTCGTCGGCACAGTTCGATCACAGCAGCGTCAGCGGCAATTGCGCCAGCTGCCACAACGGCACCACCGCCACCGGCAAGACCGCCAATCATATTCAAAGCAGTAATACGTGCGAAACCTGCCACAACTCCAACAGCTGGGCCGCTGCCCGCTTCGATCACAACGGCGTCAGCGGCAATTGCGCGAGCTGCCATAACGGCTCCAAGGCGGCGGGCAAGCCGTCCGGGCATATCCAGAGCAGCAACCGCTGCGAAAGTTGCCATCACATCGGCGGCTGGGCGGTCACGCGCGTCGACCACAGCGCCGTGATGGGTATGTGTTCGAGTTGCCACAATGGCACTGGCGCGCCGGGTAAACCGGCCAATCACATTGCCAGTGGCAACGCCTGCGAGGATTGTCACACCACCGGCAATTGGGCTTCCGCCACATTCGCTCACCCCAGCGGTAGCGCCAATTGCGCGAGTTGCCACAACGGCCGTTCGGCGCCCGGTAAACCCGCACGACATATTCAGACCACCAGTGCCTGTGCCGACTGTCACCGCATCAGTGGTTGGAGTCCGGTCACGCGTGTCGCCCACGCGGCTGTGCTCGGTACCTGCGCGAGTTGCCATAACAACTCAACGGCACCCGGCAAGCCGGCCAACCACATCGCCAGCGGCAACACCTGTGACAACTGCCACACCACCAGCAATTGGTCCTCCGCCAACTTCGACCACAGCAATGCCAGCAGCAACTGTGCAAGCTGTCATAACGGCCGCCCGGCCACAGGTAAACCGGCGCGGCATATCGCCTCCACGAATGCCTGCGCGGACTGCCACCGCACCAGCGGCTGGAGTCCAGTGACACGCGTCGACCACGCGGCGGTGGTCGGCACGTGTTCGAGCTGCCATAACGGTACGACCGCACCGGGCAAGCCGGCCAACCACATCACCAGCGGCAACACCTGCGACAACTGCCACAACACCAGCAACTGGGCGAACGCCGTGTTCGACCACAGTAATGCCAGCACCAACTGCGCGAGCTGCCATAACGGCACGACCGCGCCGGGCAAGAACGCACGACATATCGCCACCACCACTATGTGCGCGGACTGCCACCGCACCAGCGGCTGGAGCCCGGTGACGCGCGTCGATCACACGGCGGTGATCGGCTCCTGTTCGAGTTGTCACAACGGCACGACTGCACCGGGCAAACCGGCCAACCACATCGCCAGCGGCAACACCTGCGACGATTGCCACAACACCAGCAACTGGGCAAACGCCGTGTTTGACCACAGCAATGCCAGCACCAACTGCGCGAGTTGCCACAACGGCACCACCGCGCCGGGCAAGAACGCACGGCATATCGCCACCACCAACATGTGCGCGGACTGCCATCGCACGACAAGTTGGGCGGTCACGCGCGTCGACCATAGTGCGGTCATCGGTACCTGCGCGAGCTGCCATAACGGCACTACCGCACCAGGTAAGACGGCCAACCATCTGCCGACCAACAACCTCTGCGACGATTGCCACACCACAGTCGCCTGGTCGCCGGCGGTGTTCGATCACAACAGCGTCACGCCCGGCACCTGCTCGACGTGCCATAACGGCACCCGCGCGCCTGGCAAGCCCGTCAACCATGTGCCGACCACGGCGCAGTGCGATACCTGCCACAGCACCCGCGCGTGGCTGCCGGCCTCGTTCGATCACAGTACCGCGAGCACCAACTGCGTGAGTTGCCATAACGGCCTCACCGCCACCGGCAAGCCGGTTCAGCATCCAAGCACCAACAACCTGTGCGCGGATTGCCATAGCAACATCGCTTGGAGCCCGGTCCGACGCGTCGATCACAACGACGTACTCGGCAACTGCACGTACTGCCACAACGGCACCATCGCCGAGGGCAAACCACGCGACCATCCCAGGACCACTCAGGACTGCGGTAGCTGTCATTCAACCCGGACCTGGGACCGCTGAGTCGGGCGAACTATAGGAAGCAACAAGGGAGAACAATAGAATGTCGTATAAGAAATTCGCCGGATTGAATACCCTCGGATGGGTGCAGCGACTCCTGCTCTTGCTGACGCTCGGCTGGCTGCTGCCGGTCGGGGCGCCAGCCTGGGCAGCAGACACGCATATTGTCGATCAGGTCGAGATCGACACCTCCGGCGAACGGACGCGGATTCGTATCGACTTCAACGTGCCGTTGCAATACATCAACCATGCCCCGCAGTCGAACGGCGACAAGATCGTATTGCAATTGCGTCCCTTGGTGACTTCGCAAACCACGGACGTCGACTTCGCGCACCCGGAAACATTGAACTGGACACCCACGCCGGGCGTTCCTTTGCAACAGATGCGCTATGAGGGCGGCACGGACCGCGGCGTCCAGATCGGCATTTATTTCAAAAAGGTCACCGATTTCGAGGTGCAACCCAGTCCCGATGCCCGTAGCCTGAGCATTTTGTTGCCCAAGGTGGAAGTCCCCGCGCCACCACCGACCGCGCCGACACCGGCAGAACCGACGCCTGGCATATCGAAGCCACACCCAGAGATCATTCCGACGTTGCCCGCTCTGCCAGAAGACCGTTTGAAATCCTTGCTGGAAGAAGCGCGCCAAGCCATGTCTGGCGGAAACTACCCGCAGGCCATTCAGATCTACACCAAGATCCTGCAACACCAGGATACCGGCAAACATCAAGATGCCCAGGAATATCTTGGCCTGGCGCGCGAGCGCAACGGTCAGGCGGCGCAGGCCAAGATGGAATACGAGCGCTATCTGCAAACGTATCCCGTCGGCGATGGCGCGGAGCGGGTGCGCCAACGTCTGTCCGGTCTGGTCACGGCACGACAGGCACCGCAGGGCAAGCTGCGCGAGGCAGGTGCGGAAGCCGGCGCCGAGGAATCGGCCTGGGAGTATTCCGGCAATTTCTCGCAGTTCTATCGGCGCGACACCAGCCATATCGTCGAGGAGGACAACTTCACCAATGCGCGTACCGACGAGACCCGTGTGAACATGTCCTCGCTGTCCAACGACCTGGATTTCAATGCGCGGCGTCGCGGTGGGCCTCTGGAGATACAGACACGTGCCACGGGTGGTTATGAGGTGGACTTCCTCGATGAATGTGAAGGCCAGGGCGACATCAGCCGCGTGACCAGCCTGTATGCCGATGTCCAGGATACCCAGCGCGATGTCGGTGGACGTTTCGGTCGTCAGACCCGCAACACCGGCGGTGTACTCGGCAGGTTCGACGGCGGACTGTTGAGTTACCAATGGAAACCGACCGTCAAGCTCAACGCCGTAAGCGGCTTCCCGGTGGATTCGTCCAAGGACAATGTACAGACAGATCGTTATTTTTATGGTCTCAGTGCCGATCTGGGCACCTACGCCGAGGCCTGGGACTTCGTCGCCTTTATCATCGAGCAGCAGGTCGACAGTATTCTCGACCGCCGCAGCGTCGGTGGCGAGGCGCGTTATTTCGATCCGGTCAAATCCTTGTTGAGCTACGTCGACTACGACATCTCCTACATGCAGCTCAACACCCTGCTGCTGCTCGGCAACTGGAATCTGCCGAACCAGTACACCCTGAACGCGACCATCGATATCCGGGAGAGTCCGATCCTGACCACGTACAACGCTATTCAGGGTCAGGGCGTGGATTCCTGGTGAAGTACCGGCCGGTGAGGGTGACGGTCTGGCCGCCGCGCGGGCTGCCGCGGTTGGGCTGGACGTTGTACAGGATGGGCAGCACGCCGGCCTCGGGCGGCGTCGAGGCCATGCCCAGTACCGGCAACGAGTATTACTACAATGCGCAATTGATCGGCAGCACTCTGCTTAAGGACGGCGACATCACGCTGTTCGGCTTGCGCTACTCCGATGCCAGCACCTCGGATACCACTTCGGTGTCCCTTAACGAACGTTACCCGATCAACACCGCCTGGCGCGTGAATCCGCGCATGCGCGTCGACTACCGGGTCAACCAACCCGGCGACACCGATCAGTGGATCTACGCGCCATCGATGCTGGTGGATTATCTGTGGCGCAAGCGTTACCGCTTCGAACTGGAGACCGGCGGCGAATGGTCCGCCCGCCAGCTGAGCGATGCCACCGAGGATACACAGGCCTACTTCGTGTATCTGGGGTATCGCGCGGATTTCTAGTGTAAGCCGGGCGCGTCGTGGGGTTTGGGCGGGATGAGGGAGGGTATACTTCCCTCACCCGCATCGCACTCGGAAGCACGACCATGACCAAACCCCGCATCGAAATGAACCGTAAAGTGGGACGGAGGGAATAATATTTAATCCCTCAGACAATCTGTCCCCGTTTTCCCCCGTCCCTGGCGACACCCTGCTACGAGGCGACGGCGTTATTGCTTGACCGCCTCGCCAAAAGACGCGCCGTCGCCGTCGTGGTAGATCGTGAAGGCGAAGGTATTTTTATCCCTGGCCATCTGCGCATATTGAACGGTGAGCGTCGTGTTACCCGCCCCGTCGTTAATACCCAACCTGCCGCTGATCGCGCAACTGGAGTTGACGGTAAGCGATCCGCCCGTTATCGCTACCGTTCTATTGATGACGCCCGTACCGGCGTCATTACTCGTTCTGGCCTTGCAGCCCGTGCTGTTGGCGGTGACGGCGCCCGTCGAACTGACCACGACCTTGCAGCGGACGGTGGAGTTAAACTCACTTTGTATCACGTCGCCATCAACAAACATCGCATACCAAGTACCCGCGAGATCGGCCTGCGTGCAAGTGGCCTGCGCCAGCAGTGGTGCGAACACGCCCAGCAGGACGCCCAAACAGGCCGGAACAAATTCCTTCAGTGCGTTGTTGATCATGATCGTTACCTTTTATTGTGCTTGTTGAATACTGATGGTGTCATTTTCCATTTTCAGCAAGCTGTTAATTTACAGTACCGCAATTATTAAGGGACCCACCCGTACTCACCATTGCTTTAACCGTGCCCCCCAGTTTTCTATCGCTAACTTCTACAATCAAGCATGCAAATGCCAAATCGGTATTTTCACGATGAATGATTCCGAGATCATTAATTGTAAATCCCTGCATATCGCCTCCTACAATACTGAAAAATAAATGATCATTGTCCGCGTCAGAATAAACTAGCGGGCTACAGACTCTGTTCTGATAATCACAGTCAACACTCTGGCTTGCGAATGAAGGCGCCTGATTTTCCCGCACAGCGACAGTTATTGAATCCCCATCCTTTTTGGTGTCGCCCAAATCTTCAAAGGAGTGGTTCGGTATGACCACCACTTCGCCGTTGGCGCTTACGTTTCCAGTCGCGGGAGGCTCGCCAGGGAACGTCACGGTGAGCGTAGAGCCGTTTAGCTCATAAGTGCCTACCGAATTTTCGTGCTGATTGGCTGGAGACGGGCCTAAGGTGTGTTTTACATAGGGCCCCGCTTCATGCCCTTCATTGACAACTCGAGAGTAAGCCAGATATTCCGTCAACTCCGTCTCATGGGTGTCGACATCCACGGTCACATTACCCTCGGCATCGAAGGTTAGAGTGCCGATCGTGCTGCCGGACCACTGGTTCGAGGAATCGAAATCCCCAAACCAAGCATTGTAATTGATGATGCGGCCGCGGTAGTTTGCGACGATGCGGTAGGTGCCGACTACAGAAGCCTTATTGCGATTGGCATCGACCGCTTGAAGATCCGCCACTTGAGCTTCCAAGTCTGCAACGCGTGCATTTGCAGTTTGAAGAGCAGCCAGTTGTCTTTCCAGGGACACAATGCGTGCATTGTTATTATTCACCGCTCTTGCAACGGCTGAAAAATTGGCATTTATCACCGTGGACGGGGCTGGGTTGTTCGGAATGGTGACTCGGCGCACAGTCACTGGGCTGGCAGTTGCCTGTGGCGTGGCAATCACCGAGAACATCGCAAGTGCTAATGTGCGGGCACAGAGCGCGCCGACGTGGTTGACCCTCATGATCTTCTCCTCTGCCACGGCATGGCTACGCGCAGCATTTTATTGTTGATCGATTGTGACGCTTGTTATTGCAGGCTTGGTGCCTGCCTGCCAGTGACTTCGCGGAACCCGTCGTTCGCACAGCTAGACGTGAGTTACGCGGATTACTGCTTCACCGCCTGAATGCTGAATTTGACATCCGGCTCTGTGCTGACATAACCAAGGCCTGAGAAATTGGCATGGTTCTTATCCATTTGGGCGTAGCTCACAACCGCGCGACCGTGAACTACGCCGTTCCGTTTGACTGTGAGCGAGCCGGTGACAAGACACGCAGTGGTCACTCTCAAGGTGCCTGCGGAAATCGTGTAGGCCCGACCGAGTTCATCATTGCACTGCGATGTTGCCGTACTGATGCCACCGCTGCTGTTAACCACCGCCTTGCATCGTTGCCAGCCTTCCGATCCACCTCCGTCTACACTGTTCCAAAACGCCAAATGGGTATACCAAGTACCGGCAATATCACCGGCCACACAGGCGGCGGACGCTTGCCCGACCATCACCATCTGCCCCAATGCGAGTGCGGCGAGCGCGTGCTTGATGTTCATATAACCTCCTGAGGTTATTATTCGTGTGAATCGTTGGACGCGATGTTGGGTACGACGACCGCCGCGCACAGCGACAGCGCCGCAATGACTTTGCGTTGTTGGGTATTCATGAGGGCTCCTAACTTCTTTAGTTATTGGATCGGAGCCAGAGTTAGACAGGTTACAACACTACAGAACTGTACTTCCTCTGACGGGAAATTCGTCCTTGATCACCGACGACTCACCCCGTCCAACCGGGTGCGGTGATGTTTCTTATTAGCCGGGCATGGCTGAAGAAGTTTGCTGAATCCTCAACAACATGCCGCGCGGCTGCATGGTCTCCCGGGCAGGGCGATATGCGCAATCCCGCATCAAATGCCCAAGGCAGGGCGTGAGGACCGCCAAAATTGACATTTGTCATCTAACAGTCAACAAGATGCGGGGTATTTGTGACGGGGAAAGGCAGGGTCTTGCGCGTAAATTAAGGCGCCCGATTCACCTATAGAGGTGAATGGTTTGGGGCGCCAATCGCCCCCTGTCCGGCTGTTTCAAATCAATTCGCCAGTATGAGTAGCAAGCCATGGCTGGAGGATGTGCCGGTCGCTTTGTAGATGAGCTTGATGTGACTGGTGACCGTTTCGACGGAAATATCCAACAAAGAGGCAATCTCGTTGCGGGAATGGTTCTGCGCCAGCAACCAAGCGACGATCTGGCGCATCGGCGGCAAATTGAGTTTGGCCAGGCAAAACGCCAACTGGGACAACAAAGGCAGTTTGCGGCATATCTTCACAATCGTATCGCGTGTGTTGGGTTCTTGTTCGAATTCCAGATGAAACCGTCCCCACCGGTTGTCGATATCGATCGACAATGTCTCACCCAACCCAAGTCGCTCCGCGTGCCGTGCCACGATCTGTTCAAGGTGATGCTCGATGGAGGGATCGTTGGGGTCGGCAAAAGAGCCGGGCTGCGCATGGGTCAGTATCCAAATGATACGGCGCGCGTCCGCGCTCATGGATTTATATTTTCCATCGCGACCGACGAGCGCGAAGCCGGTCATGTCCTTTTCGCTGTAGTGAGTGTCGCCCCGGTCCGGCGTGCTGAACGCGGTGTTGAACAGGGGAATCAGCTTCGCCAGCAAGCTCCGCTCGTCGGGCGTGAAGGGGCCTTGCTCCGCACTGCGCATCAGCAGCAGGGCGCCGAAGGGGCGCGCGCCATCGTGAAGTACAACATCCAGAATGTGTCTGACGTTGACTGACTGATAGGTCGCCTGGTAATGCGTCGAAGTATAGAAACGCTCGTTCTGGAACGGCAGTAAATAACCGGCCACCGCCCCCACCAGTACGTTCTCTTGGAAGGTCGGCCACGCGCGGGTGTCGCTCGCCTGGTACTCCAGACAGCTCATGATGGTCTTGAAGCTTAGGAATTCAGGCGTGAGACACCACGCGTCCTGCATGTTGCCCGCCTGATCCGCCCAGAAAAAACCGCAACTGCTCAGGTTGAAAACCTCTTTCAGGAATTGGCACATCTCCGGCATTTGCTGGGTGTGGTTGAGGCCGGAGGACGCCAGCAAACCGATGGTTGTCGCCAGACTTTGATGTTCCTGTTCAATAGACGATAGCGCCTGTCTAAGGCGAAGAAGATTTGAGTTTTTACGCGGCACGCGCTGACTCCTTAGTCTGTAACTTATCCCCTCCTGACTTGAGTTCCTGCATGGATCGCATCCTGGCGATGGCGCAGCATACCGCAATCGGCGTGCGCACTTCAAAGCGGGATGGCTCCGGCTATGTGGCGGACAACGCCGACAACCCACTGCTGTGCAAGTATCACTTGGCGGATCGGTGGCGTGCGAATCGACAGGGTTCAGGGATCCATGTCAGGTAGGTTTATACTTCCCTCACCCGCCCCGCGCACCCGGAAGCATGCCCATGACCAAACCCCGCATCGAAATCGAATACTGCTGCCAATGCGGCTTCCTGCTGCGCAGCACCTGGATGGCGCAGGAACTGCTCACCACTTTCATGGACGACCTCGGCGGCGTGACCCTCATCCCCGGCACGGGCGGCATTTTCGAAGTGCGCCTCGCCGATGGCGCGATGATCTGGTCGCGCAAACAGGAAGGCCGCTACCCCGACCCCAAGGAGCTCAAGCAACGCGTCCGCGACCTCATCGCGCCGGAGAAGGATTTGGGGCATTCGGATCAGACGTGAGGTTTACGCTGCAACGGGACGTGGCTGTCCCGTTGCACTGACTGAGCGACGCCGCGCTTACGCGCCTGAGCGATTCTGTGCCGGACGCTGTCCGGGACGGCCGTGATGCGGGCGGTTGCGTTGTTCGCCACTGGGACCGCCGGGCTGGGCGATATTGCCACTGCGCGGTTTTGAGTGGCCGTGTTTCGCCGGTGCTTTCTGCTCGGTCTGATTGCCACTCTTGCCGTGGCCGTGGCCATGTACTTGCGGGCGCTTGCCGCGACCGGCGTTGTCGCCGGAACGTGGCTGTTGGGGCCGACCCTGGCGCTGTTTGAACACCGGCTCGGCCTTGATGTTCGGGTCCGGCGCGTAACCGTCGATCACGACTTTCGGAATTTCGCGCTTGATGAGGCGTTCGATGTCGCGGAGGAAATCGCGCTCGTCGACGCACACCAGCGAGATCGCTTCACCGGCGTTGCCGGCACGACCGGTGCGGCCGATGCGATGCACATAATCTTCCGCCACGTTGGGCAGTTCGAAGTTCACCACATGCGGCAGCTGATCGATGTCCAAGCCGCGCGCGGCGATGTCGGTCGCGACCAACACGCGCACCGAGCCACTCTTGAAATCCGCCAGCGCCTTGGTGCGCGCACCTTGACTCTTGTTGCCGTGAATGGCCGTGGCCTTGATGCCGTCGTGGTCGAGCTGCTCGGCGAGTTTGTTGGCGCCATGCTTGGTGCGGGCGAACACCAGCACCTGACGCCAGTTCTGCGTACCGATCAGATGCGACAGCAATTCGCGTTTGCGCGCGCGATCGACCGGATGCACCACCTGCCCGACGCTTTCCACCGTGGTGTTGCGACGCGCGACGTCGATGTGCGCCGGATTGTGCAGCAGGCCGCTGGCAAGCTGACGGATTTCGTCGGAGAAGGTCGCCGAGAACAACAGGTTCTGGCGGCCTTCGCGACCGATCGGCGGCAGCAAGGCGATAATCTTGCGGATGTCGCGGATGAAACCCATGTCGAGCATGCGGTCGGCCTCGTCGAGTACGAGGATTTCCAGCTGCGACAGGTCCACGTTTTTCTGCCCGATATGATCGAGCAGGCGGCCGGGCGTGGCGATGAGAATGTCGACGCCACGGCGCAATTGTGAAATCTGCGGGTTGATGCTGACGCCACCGAAAATCACGGCGGATTTGAGCGACAGATATTTACCATAGGTCTTCACGCTCTCGGCGACCTGGGCGGCAAGTTCGCGCGTCGGCGTGAGGATCAGCGCGCGCACCGGGCGACGGGTGTTGGCAGCCGGCCGTGTGTGCAGGCGATGCAGCAAGGGCAGCGTGAAACCGGCGGTCTTGCCGGTGCCGGTTTGCGCGCCGGCGAGTATGTCGCGGCCTTCGAGAATCACCGGGATGGCCTGCCGTTGCACGGGGGTGGGTTCGGTGTAGCCTTCATCGGACACAGCACGGACTAATTCGGCTGCTAAGCCGAGTTCTGAGAATGACATCTTGGATATTGCTCCTGGAATGCCTACCCGGGGGAATGCCCTGGATCGGTCTAGGCAGTATTCACATAAGGTGAATGAGATCGAGGTTGACCGGGGAGGTGACCGCGAAGTACGGCGCAGACCGAAGTGCGCCGGAATGCGCGGCACTATACCAGACTGACTTGCCATTAGCCCGGCTTTTTTCCGCATTCTCACCCCATCCCCACCCCACTTCCAACCTAGATGCCCCGGAATGACGTATACTCCCGGCCCAGAGATTCGCACGTCCGCACCCCCTTCCCGCATTGACAGGTCACCACATGTCCGACGAACAGATCATCCAATTTGCGCAATTGGCACTTGCCGCGCCCATTCTCAAGGTTATCGACGAGGTCGGTTACGAAGCCCCCTCGCCCATCCAGGCCGCGGCCATTCCGCCGCTGCTCGAAGGCCGCGATCTGCTCGGTCAGGCGCAGACCGGCACCGGCAAGACCGCCGCCTTTGCCCTGCCATTGTTGAGTCGTCTGGATCTGTCACTGCTGCAACCGCAGATCCTGGTGCTCGCGCCGACGCGTGAACTGGCCATTCAGGTCGCCGAGGCTATGCAGACCTACGCGCGGCATTTGAAAGGTTTTCATGTGCTGCCAGTGTACGGCGGCCAAAGCATGGAGGCGCAGTTGCGTCCCTTGAAGCGCGGCGTACACGTCGTGGTCGGCACGCCCGGCCGCATCCAGGATCATCTGCGCCGTGGCACGCTGAAGCTGGACAAGCTCGCCGCGCTGGTGCTCGACGAGGCCGACGAGATGCTGCGCATGGGTTTCATCGACGACGTCGAACAGATCCTCGAACACACCCCGAAAACCAAGCAGGTCGCGCTATTCTCCGCGACCATGCCGCCGGCCATTCAGAAGATCGCCCAGCGTTTCCTGCGCGACCCGGTTGAAATCAAGATCGCCAACAAGACCACCACGGTCGCGGCCATCACCCAGCGCTACTGGCAGGTCACCGGCACGCACAAGCTCGACGCGCTCACGCGCATCCTCGAAGCAGAAGACTTCGACGCCATGATCGTGTTCGTGCGCACCAAGACCGCGACGGTGGAACTCGCCGAGAAACTGGAAGCGCGCGGCTTCTCCGCCGCGCCGCTCAACGGCGACATGAATCAGGCCCTGCGCGAACGCACCGTCGACCGGTTGAAGAAAGGCTCGTTGGATATCCTGGTCGCCACCGACGTCGCCGCGCGCGGCCTCGACGTGGAACGCATCAGTCATGTGCTGAATTACGACATCCCCAACGACGTCGAGCCCTATGTACATCGCATCGGCCGCACCGGCCGCGCCGGCCGCAAAGGCACGGCCATCCTGTTCGTGTCGCCGCGCGAGAAGCGCATGCTGCGCGCCATCGAACAGGCCACGCGCCAACCCATCGAACCCATGAACCTGCCCACGCACGAGGACATCGCCGACCGGCGCGTGGCGCAGTTCAAGCAGACGCTCAGCGAAACCCTTGAGGCTCAAGACTTGGCCTTCTTCGAGAACGTGGTCGAGAGTTATCAGCAGGAACACAACGTCGCACTCAGCGAAATCGCCGCGGCGCTGGCCTTTCTGGTGCAGAAGGAACGCCCGCTGTTGATGGCGCCGACGCCTCCGGAACGTCCGGCGCACGAACCGGTTCGTGAACGCAGCGATCGTGGCGACCGGAAAGATCGCGGCGAACGTCCGCCACGGCGCACGGAACGCGAACCGCGCGGCGAAGACACCCGTCCACCCAGACGCGTGCGCGATACCGCGCCGGGCATGGAACGTTTCCGTCTTGAAGTCGGCCGTGCGCAGAACATTCAGCCCAAGCACATCGTCGGCGCCATCGCCAACGAGGCCGGTATCGACAGTCAGTACATCGACAACATCAGCATCCAGGACGACTACAGCACGGTCGATCTGCCGGAAGGCATGCCCAAGGATGTGCTCAGGCATTTGCAGAAGACCTGGATCTGCGGTCAACCGATGCGCATTCACCGCGACGGCGAACCCGCGCCTGTTGACAGCAGGGGCGCCGACAAGCCGAGTCGACCGCGCACGGACAAAATGACGCTCGGCGAACGGCCGGCTCGAAGCGGTAAACCGATCCACGGCGACAAGCCGGTCCGTATCACCACGCTACCGCGTGGTGACAAGCCATCGCGTGCCGGCAAACCGAGCAAACCAAGCAAGCCTGGGCATGGCAAAACCGACAAGGCGCGCAAACCACGCAAGCCGTAATCAGCCAAGCTTTCGCAGCACAACCTGTAGGAGCGGGCATGCCCGCGAACTGAGCGGACTGTTCGCGGGCATGCCCGCTCCTACAGGCGCACGATTCAGCCCAGATTCAATACCAGACTCAATACCCACTGCATGGCCCTCAAAGCAACCATCTTCAAAGCCGAACTGCAGATCGCCGACATGGACCGCAATTACTATGCGACCCATGCGCTGACGCTGGCACAGCATCCCTCGGAGACCGACGCACGCCTGTTGATACGCGTGCTGGCATTCGCCCGGCATGCGAGCGAGACGCTGACGTTCACCAAGGGTATCAGCACCGACGATGAACCGGATCTCTGGCAGAAAGATCTCACCGGCGCCATCGAAGTGTGGATCGACATCGGTCAGCCCGATGAGAAACGCATCCGCAAGGCCTGCGGCCGCGCCCAACAGGTGGTCGTCTATTGTCACAGCGGGCACAGCGCGGAACTGTGGTGGCAGAAGTGCCGCGACAAGCTGGAACGTTTCGATAATCTGACAGTGATCAATCTGCCGGCGGACGCCACGCAGTCATTGGCAAAACTCGCGGAACGCAACATGCAGTTGCAATGCACGCTGCAGGACGGTCAGATTTGGCTGGCCAATGCCACCGACAGCGTGACGATCGAACCTGATATCTGGAAACAGGATCGTAGGGCGCAGTAACTTAGCGTATTGCGCCGTACGGTGTTCCGAAGCGCCCTGCGCATGACAAGCGCAAGCCGCGCTTAACGCGTTTCCATCAACACCAAGGACACCCGCCGGTTGCGCGCCCGCCCTTCGACGCTGGCGTTGTCCGCGCGTGGGTGCGTGTCCGCGAAACCGACGGCGCGCACGCGTGCCGGGGCGATACCGCGTTCGATAAGACGCCGGGTGACTTCGGTCGCGCGTGTCGAGGACAACTCCCAGTTGGAGGGAAAACGCGCGGTCTGGATCGGCACATTATCGGTGTGACTTCAGCGTGGCGGCCAGTTCATCCAACAGTCGACCGCCCTTCTCGGTCAGCGATGCGCTCGCCGGTGCGAAGAGAATGCTGTCGCTGATTTCCAGCGCGATGCTGTCAGGCAGCACGTTGACCTCGACACGCCCTTGCAAGGCACTGTCTTTTAGATCTGCGAGTAGTTTGTCGACGCTATTCTGCGGCGGGACATGCAATGGGTCACCCGCGCGCGTGCCCGTGTGTACGATCGGTGCGTCCGCTGTATTGGTCGACGTTAGCGCCGAAGTTTCCATGGCAGGTGGCAAGCCAAACATACCCGGCATGCCTGCGATTTCCGTCATGGGTATACGTGGCGATGTGTGCGTGCCGGCGTACGGCACGGCATCCGGCAGCAATGGCGGTTGCTGTTCCTGTGTCTGCTTTCGTTCCGGCTGCGCTTGTATCTCCGGGCTTGCCTGGGCGTGTTGCATTGCCTGAGTTGCCGGCTGAGGTTGCGGCAATGCCGTTGCCTCGGTCTGTGCAACGGTTACGGGCGCGGGTAGTGCGGGCGCGATCGACACCTGCGCGGGTGTGGATACCCGCAGTGCCGCACTGAGATGGCGGGTCTGCTCGCTGTCGCCTTTCTGATAGGCCAGCAACAAGACGAAGAGTGTGAGCAACAGCATCAGAATATCGACGAAGCTCACCATCCAGGTGTCCTGATCGACACTCCCCTGGCCGAGTTCCTGCTCCCAGGGCCAGGCTACTTCTACAGTGTGCGCACCGGCCACGCTGTGCGCGCGGGTTGGTCGCCAGAGTTCGCGTGTGTCGTGGGTCCGCATCGCTGTGGCCTTTTATCTCGCCTGGTCAGGCTCTGACCAGCGTCAGGTAGGCTGACGACTGCGCTGGCGTCGTGTCGTTATGCAGCTCGAAGGCCTCCAGGGCTTCTTTGATGAGCATCGGGTGCCGCTTCTCATACGCCAGCAGGATGCCTTCCATGAGCATGCTCATGCGCAGCAGACGCTGATGAGTGCGCCGCTCGAATTTAATCGCCAGCGGTTTGAAGAATAGATTGGAGGCCACCAATCCGTAGAGCGTGGTAATCATCGCGAAGGCCATGCTGCTACCGATCTCGGCCAGGCCGCTGTCACCCAGCGCGGATAACATCTGCATCAAGCCGAACAGGGTGCCGAGCATGCCGAAGGCCGGCGCGAACACCGCCATGGTGCGCAGAATATGCGCCTGTCCCTGTTCGCGGGCGCGCAGCCCGGCCATCCGCCATTGCAGGGCCTTGTGCAGATCCTGCGGTTGGCAGCCATCGATCACCATGCGCAGCCCCGCGTGCAGAAACGGTTCCTCGATGCCGGTAAGATCGCGCTCGGCGGTGCGCAGGTTACCCATGCGGAAATTCTCGGCGAAGCGCAGCAGCTGCGGCACTTCGACACCACTCGGCGCGACGTCGTCGTGCAACAGCTCGGGGATGATGCGCACGACCGCCTGCACATCGCGGATCGGTCGACTGACAATGGTCGCCGCGAACGTACCGCCGATGACCATCAGCAGTCCCGGAATATTGAAAAAGATGCCGATATGCTCGGGTGACATGACCATCATGCCCACCAGCAACAGCATGCCGCCCGCCAGACCGATGACCGTGGATTGCCGAATGGCCGTCATACCCGCTATCTCCCTGTAGTGTCCCGCCCCCACTGCGCGGGGTTGGGTGATAGTGCAGGCAAGATTCGTTCCCGCCGTGTCCCGTCTTGCCCCAATCGGTTCAAACCGCGCCGGCTTGGGCCCAGACATCCACCCAGACATCCATTTGCCGCGCATTTGACCGCCTGCTTATGGGAGACGACCGGGGTAAGGGCGACAAGCGAACCTGGGATTTCCCCGGGATTTCCGCATGGCGAGGGGATGCGGCAAGCCGTTGCCGCCCGTTTGCCCAGGGACATGCCAGCGATTACCGCTCACGGGGCGCACATTGGCCGGCGCTTTTGGTAGGATGTGTCCAGGCACTGGCTCTGGCACGCCCCATGAATTTTTTGCAATGCTACCAATTGCTCGATCTGGAACCCGGCTGCACGTGGGCGGAGCTGCAAACCGCCTATCGGCACTTAGTCCAGAAATGGCACCCCGACCGTTTTGAGGCGCACCCGGACCAGCATCACCTCGCCGCGCAGCGGATCCTCGAACTGAACGAGGCCTTCGAGATGCTCTCGCGGCATCACACCGTCTATGGTCATCTGCCGGGCGAGCCGGTCCCGGTCCCGGTGCAACGGTCCGTCGCGACGGAGGCCAAACGCAGTCGTTCCCCTCGAACCGCGATACCGGCGCCGCCGGTCGACGCCGTGGGCAAGACACCGCGCTGGCTGTTGGTCATCGCCATGGCTGTCTTGGGCGCCGCCTTGTATCTGGCTATTACCGATAAACCCAGGGTCGAACCGTCGACGCCGGACACCCTGGCCATGCCAGAGGAAACGGCGGGCGAGCTGGAATCCGCTGTCACGGAGACGGATACGACGGATACCTTGGAAACGACGGCGGCCCCTGCCGCCGCGCCTGCTCCGGCACCATCCGCCGCCACCCCCGCGCTGCCCGCCGCCTTCTTCACCCGTGGCGATACGCCGGGCAAGGTCTTCGAGGTGGAAGGCGTACCGACCCGGACCGTGGGCGATGTCTGGTTTTATGGTAAATCGGAAGTCCGCTTCAACAAGGGTGTGGTGGTGTCCTGGAAGGAATCCCCCGACCGTCCGCTCAAGGTGTTGGGCAGTTCCACGGCGGCGGCAGCAGCGACAGCACACTAACAGCCTGCCGAGGCTGTGCGGTCCCAATCCCATGTCCGACATCGTTCTCGCCACGCTCAACGCCAAATTCATCCACGCATCGCTCGGGCTGCGCTATCTCTATGCCAATCTCGGCGAACTGCGCGCACGCGCGGACATCGCCGAATTCACGCTCGATCAGCGCGCGACCGACATCGCCGAGAAACTGCTCGCGCGTAAGCCACGCATCCTCGGGCTCGGTGTGTATATCTGGAATGTGGACGAGACCACACGGCTGGTCGCGCGTCCGGCGCAGAAGCTCATCGAGGCACCCCCACCCCCGCTCGACGATCTGGAACTGCCCTACGCGTATTACACCGATGCCGACATCGCCCATCGGCTCATCTATGTCGAGGCCTCGCGCGGTTGCCCGTTCAAGTGCGAGTTCTGCCTGTCGGCGTTGGACAAGACCGCCCTGCCCTTCGATCTCGATCGGTTTCTGACGGCGATGGATGAATTGCATAAACGCGGCGCGCGGCATTTCAAATTCGTCGACCGCACCTTTAATCTGAATGTCGCCAGCAGCCGGCGCATCCTGCAATTCTTTCTCGACAGGTTGAGCGACGATCTGTTTCTGCACTTCGAGGTTATTCCGGATCGCCTGCCGGATGGCTTGAAGGAACTGCTGGTGCAATTCCCAGCCGGCTCGCTGCAACTCGAAGTCGGCGTGCAGACCTTCAACCCCGAGGTGCAGACACTCATCAGCCGCAAGCAGGACAACGACCGCACCGCGGACAATCTGCGCTGGCTGCGCGAGCACAGCCACGCGCATATCCACGCCGATCTCATCGTCGGTTTGCCGGGCGAGGATATGGCCAGTTTCGGCGCGGGCTTCGATCGGCTGTACGCGCTGCGCCCGCACGAGATTCAGGTCGGCATGCTGAAACGCCTGCGTGGCGCGCCTATCAGTCGACATATCCAAAGCTTCGATCTACGCTTCACGCCGCAACCGCCCTACACCATTTTATCCACCGATCGCATCCTGTTCGGCGATATGCAGCGCCTGAATCGCTTCGCCCGCTATTGGGATCTGATCGGCAACTCCGGTCGCTTTGCCGCGACCTTGCCACTGCTGTTGGGTGAAAATCCATTCGCACGGTTCCTGATATTTTCCGACTGGCTGTACGCGCAGACCGGCCAGACGCACAGACTCGCGCTGCCGCGCCTGTTCGAGCTGTTGCAGCGCGCCCTGCTCGAAGTATTCGCGCTGGATACGGACACGGTGCTGGATGCGCTGGCCTGCGATTGCGCCGTGCATGGCACCAAGGGCTGCCCGGGCTTTTTGCACGAACGACTGCGGACCGTTTCGGGTGTGGTCGTTTCAGCCATCGAGCCTCACGACAAGGCGCCGCAACGTCAGGCGCGTCATCTGCGGGGTTAACCGATGGGCTGGGTAACCTACACCGCCACCGTATCCCTGTTGGGGTTCGGCATACGACGCCTCACCCCAACCTACAACATCCACCAACATCCCTGGGAATAAAACCGCCTCCTCCCGCGTCGCCGAATCCGCCCCTGTTCACCCGCGCGCAACGCGTGTTATGTTCGCGCGACTTTCGGCGTTTGCAGGGTGACTACGGTGACGCTCCTCGCGCGCATTGCGCAGTATCTGCTGCTGGCTATTCTGCCCGGCCTGACGCTGGCCACGGACGCTGCGCCGCTGCGCTTTGGCGTGTTCCCGCGCTGGAACGCGCAGATCATGGTCGCGGATTTCACGCCGCTGGCGCAGGCGCTGGGCACGGCCCTCGACCGGAAAGTGCAGATCGAGACCGATAAGGATTTCGCCTCGTTCATGCGCCGGGTCTACGCGCGCGAATTCGACCTCATCCATGTCAATCAACTTCAATATCTCCAGGCCCACGATCAAGCCGGCTACCAGGTCATCGCCAAACTCTGCGAGACCGCCGACTGCACTATTCGCGCCGTGATCGTTACACGCACCGACGCCGCCCTGCGCAACGTCGCCGATCTGCGCGGCAAGACCGTCGCCTTCGGCGGGCGTGACGCGATGGTCAGTCACATACTGGCGCGTGAACTGCTGCGCCAACAGGGCCTCCCATCGACGGACTACCGCGCTGTGTTCGCGAAGAATCCGCCCAACGCCCTGTTCACTGTTTACAACGGCGCCGCGGATGCGGCTGGCGTTGGTTCGCCGGTGTTCGAGCGCCCGGAAATCAAACGCCGCGTGGATGTGAACAAATTGCACGTCCTCGTCGAAAGCGATCCCATCCCACCGCTGCCCATCGCGGTGCGTGGCGATCTGGACAGCGGCCTTGTAAAACGATTGCGTGCCGCTTTGTTGGATCTCAATCAGGGCGACGCGGGGGCCGCCTTGCTGGCGCGCATCGGCGCCACCCATTTCGCGGCGTCCGAACATGCCGAGTATGCCGGCCTGTCCTACCTCATCGATACGCAAACGCATGCCGCTCCTTGAACCACCGCAGCGCTACCCGCACAGCATCCAGCGGCGGTTCTTCCTGGCGCTGGCGGTGTTCCTGGTGTTGTCCATGACCCTGCTCGGCGCGGCTATGCTGGCGAACCAGCGCGCCATCATGCAGGAACGTCTGGCGCGCGATACGAAAGATCTCACCCAAACCCTGCTGGACAAGGGCATGACGTCGTCGAACTTTCTGGCGCGCATCGCACCGCAGGGTCTGCTCGGCTACGACTATCTTCTGCTCGAAGGTTATGTCGAGGAACTCTCCGCCGACCCGGACATCGTCTATGCGGTTATCTTCGACACCGCCGGCAAGCCAGTCACACATTATCTCAACGACCAGGAAACGTACTTCAGCGGACAGAAGATCCGCCCCGACACTTTCATCGATGTGCTCGGCCGTGCCCGTAATGACAGCGCGCTGCTCAAGGTGCAGCGCGACATCGACTATGACAGCGCCCGCCTCGGCAGCGTCGAGGTAGCGCTGTCTCGCGCCAAGATCCTCCAGCGCGCTCAGGAACTGGAATCCCATCTGCAGCATGAGCTGACCCGCATCGCGCTCATTACCGGCGGTCTGCTGCTGGTGTCGCTGATCGCACTCATCCTACTCATCGAATGGACCTTCCGCCGCTTGGTGGTGAAACCCGTGCAGGCATTGGCGGCGAGCATGTCCCGCGTGCAAGCCGGCAATTTGGACGCCCGCGCCGATATCGCGCGCAACGACGAGATCGGCTATCTGGCACAACGTTTCAACCGTATGACCGAGGACCTGCAGGACCAGCTCGCCGAAACCGCCGAGCACGCCCGCACCGTGCAGGCGACGCGCGATTATCTCGCCAGCATCCTCGATCATTCCGCCGACATGATCGCCACCACCGCGATGGATGGCACCGTGGTCGAGTTCAACAGTGCCGCTGAACGCATCCTCGATTATCCGCGCGATGCCGTGGTCGGGCGCCAGGCCGATGCCATCTATTGCCTGTATGCCACGGTCCATGCCGGTCAACCGGTACAAGGCGCCGAGACTCAATTGCAGCGCCGCGACGGCAGCCGCGTGGATGTCGAACTCACCATGTCACCGCTGCGCGACACCCGGGGCGAACTGATCGGCACGGTCTGTATCGGTCGCGATGTCACCCATGCCAAGGCCCTGCGCCGAGAGTTGATTCAAGCGGAAAAACTCGCCTCGGTCGGCCAAGTCGCCGCGTGGATCACCCACCAGATCCGCAACTACCTCGGCCGCATGCTTATGAGCGCCGGCGCGTTGCGACCGGTGGTCGACGCCGACAGCGCACGCCAGCAGGCCTACACCGATCTTACCCGCAGCATTGCCGACCTGGATCGTCTGGTCAGCGATCTACTCGACTACAGCCGCACGCTGACTTTGCATCCCACACCGATGAAACTCAACGCGGCACTGAACGATCTGCTCAAACAACTGGAGACTGAACTGCCATCAGGATCGATCCGTATCGAGCGCGATTTCCTGCCGGAACTCCCGCCCTTGCAGGTGGACGTGTTCAAACTCGAACAGGCGTTGGGCAATGTGTTACGCAACGCCGTGCAGGCCATGCCGCAAGGCGGCGTATTGCGAGTTACGACACGCCTGGGAGATACACCGAATACCGTCATCGCACGCATCCAGGACAGCGGCCCCGGCATTCAAGGCGACGATCCCGACATGGTGTTCCGGCCTTTCTACACCACCAAACCGGGTGGCACGGGATTGGGTCTCGCGTTGGCACAGCGCATCGTTGAAGCGCATGGCGGGATGATTAGCGCGGGGAATGCGGTGGGAGGTGGGGCGGTGTTTGAAGTCATCTTGCCATGCGTTGATATTGCGGCAGGCACGTCGTAACTGTCCAAATCCATTCCGCGTGGGCACAAAGTACGTGCCCATGCCGCCGACCTTGTCGCTCGGTTGTTCATCGGGTTTCCCCTTAAACCAGCACCTGCCGCGTCGCGGCTAAATAGCAGTGAATCTGCTGTTCAATGCGCGGTTCGATCATCGCCTCAGGGCGTTGGCCATTCGGGCAGACAAGTCGCGGCGTGGTGCCGAACAAACGGCAAATCAACGGGCGTTCTGCGTAGACTTGGCAGCCCTTGTCACCCAGGTGCGGGCAGCTTAATTCGGCCAGCGCCGCCGCATGCGCCGCATCACTTTTAACCGGGAGACGGGCCATTTCTTCGCTTGATGCGGTCACCGGCCCGCAGCAGTCGTGGCAGCCGGGCACACACTCGAATGTCGGAATATGCCGACGGAGAAAATGGAGGGTCTGGTTGGATGTCATATATTACTCGGCCTCGATCTCGGCTTGTTCGGCGGCTAGGCCAGCCAAGTAGGCCGGTCAGACTAAATCATAGCCACGACACTGTCACGCCTAGGGCATCCAATCTTGAGTATCACCACGGATCGCCCTCCGGTCACGGAAGAACCCACCGCTCGGACCGTCGTCGGGCAGCGACCAATCACACGCTGGTGTCGGGCGCTCGCCGCCTTATAAATCGGGCAGTGATGGGATAGTCGGGTGGCAGTGCCGCCCGATTATGCCGTTTGTGCATGCCGTGCCATTTTCATCCTATGTCAATAACCGGGGAAATTCTCTGCCTATTCATTGCGCCCGCTGGTTGAGTGAAGCCGAAAGCGGTAACCGACCGCGTTTGGCCTGACCATTGCTTCGTCGTGTACTCCAATGATCACACGCTTGCAACATGTCCAACAGGTTGCCAATGGGTCATGACGTAGTGCCGCCTGTCACCACGCCCCTTAACACAGGACGAGGGTGATAAGTAAATAAACATAAAACGTTGCCTGTACCTAGGAGGAGCAAACCATGAATAACGTGTATGCGTCGATTAAGCGCATTTCGAAGTGTGTTGACTCTAAGAAGATAGTTTTCGTGACTGCGCTATTGCTGAGTGGCGTGGTCGTCGCTAAACCGCACACTGAGAAAGTGCCCAATGTGCCGCCAGGGGCTTACAACCAGGGCATCGATATCCCGGATCAAGCCCAAGCCCCGCTCCCAGACGGCACCCCCCTGCAGATACTGTGGACCAATGACACGCACGGTTTTTTCCTGCCTGTTTACCACGCTGAATACAGCGAGATCGATTCCTATGCCGAGACAGCCGCGACGGAAGGCAAAGTAGGTGGCTACGCGCAAGTTGCCGGGCTGGTCAAGGTGTTGCGGCAAGGAATTTGGGAACAGAACACAATGCTCGTGGATGCCGGCGATACTTTCGATGGATCGCCAGTTGCACAAATGACTCGTGGTCACGCCGTGGTTCCGGTGCTGAACGCCATGGGCTATGACGCGTGGACACCCGGAAACAGGGATTTTGCCTGGACCAAGGCCGATTTCATGTCGGTCACCGGTGAACTCAACTTTCCCATGGTATGCGCGAACCTGCAGGACGCCGCTACCCATCAATTCGTCTTCCCACGATACATCATCAAGCAAATCGGCGGTCTGAAGGTCGCCATCCTCGGCCTGACCAGCCTTGCCGGTGGTGGACAAGGATTCGAGGTGCTCGGGGGACCTATTCCCGGAACTGTTCTTGAAAACAGTATCTCGGCGCTGACGGCCGATATCCGCGCCAATGAAAATCCCGATCTTGTGGTCGCGATTTCGCATATGGGTTTTTATCAAGATCAAAAGATTGCCGCGCATACGACCGGCATCGACGTCATCGTCGGCTCCCATACGCATCATAATGTGTACACGGCCCCGACCGTCGCGAACGCCGACGGCAGCCGGAATGTGATCGTGGTCCAGGCCGGTTCCCATGGGAAATTTCTTGGCCAGCTGCAGCTGTGGGTACAGGATCAACAGGTAACCAGTTACAGCAATAGCCTGGTCCGTGTTACGGCCCAGACGCTTAATGATCTGCATGCAACGCCTGATTCTACGGTCGAGGAACTGGCGGAACAGGCCTACGAGCCGTTTGCGGAATATTTAGATGAAGTGGTCGGGCAATCCACCACGGTACTCGAACGCCGCGGCGATACGCAGAGCACCATGACCAACTTCTTGACCGACGCACTGGCCGAGCGGTATGGCGTTGATGGGGCCAGGTTTCCGGGAATCCGCTACGGTTCCTCCATCATCCCCGGACCGATCACGGTGGGCGATGTGTGGAACATCGTTTCGCCGAATTTCGGTGATAACAAAGTGTACACGTTCACCCAGACGGGTGCGCAGATCCTGGGAGCACTCAACAACGGTCTGAACACGGAATACGGCACGGATCCTTATCAGTGGAACGGCGGTGACGTTTTCCGGTTCAACGGCCGCGTCAAGTACACCTTCAAGGTGAACGCACCTAATAATCAGCACGTGAGGAGTTTGTCGGTTACGAAGGCGAACGGACAAGCCGTGAGTCTGGTGACGAATGGTGTGCCGGTGACGGCAAACCTTGGAACGGTATTCACGTTTGCCAGCACGCTGCCTAGTGGCACGCCGGTGCCCAATGTCACGGCCGTCGATGAGATCGTCTCCTACATACAAAACAAGGGAACGGTTGGGCCCACGATCGACGATAGGACGGTGCAAGCTGACTCTGCGCCCACCAACGTTACGGACATCTATTAGTTTTCTATCTCTAGGTTGTGGGGTGTCCCCGGACGATTCATATCCGGGGACACTGTTTGGTCAATATGGACGGATACCGCAAACCCGTCATGCCAGTGTCATCCGGGGAGTCCAGAAATATGCATAATTACCTGGCTCGCCTGTTTACTGCGTTTGTCTGTGTTTTCTTCCTTATTGCCAGTCCTCCGGCGGCGGCCCACGACCGTATCAACTCATTCAGCCACGCGGTCATGACGGTGACGGGAGACACGGTCAACTATTACCTGAATCTGCCAGCCCCCGTTGTATCTCTGCTCCATGCCAACGTGGGCGACGATGTCGACGACCTGACCAATTTCTTCGGCTCAGAGATCAGAGTAACCACGTCGAACGAGGTATGCCAGCTCACGCATGTGATGCAGGCGCCGCCCCAGAAATCGGGGAACAAGATAGTTGATCTGCTCTTCCGGTGTCCCGGTGATGTCACGGACCTGACCATCACGTCATCTGCTTTTCTGGATTTTGACGAATCCCACACGCAGTTTCTACGTTTTGCGCCACCGGATAATCCAAGCCAAGTTCTGCACGAGGCCGTCCTGACCGAGTCGAATAGGGTGTTTCATGTGTCGGACGTCAGGGCTGGCGGCTCAGCCTCGCTTGAGCGTGCCATCTCGTTCGCCAAGCTCGGCATCGAGCATCTTTTGACCGGATACGACCACATCCTGTTTCTGCTCACGGTCGTCGTCGGCATATCGTTCATCGAATCTTTAAAGGCGGTGACCTCGTTCACGCTGGCTCACAGCCTGACCATGGCTTTGGCATTTCTGGGCGGGATTTATCTGCCATCCAGCATTGTCGAGCCGCTGATCGCCGCGACCGTGATTTACGTGGCAATCGAAAACGTTACATCCAGGAATATTCGACGGCGGTGGATATGGACATTATTCTTCGGCCTGGTCCACGGTTTGGGATTCGTTGGCGCACTGAAGGAAATGACCATATCCCGCTCCGAACTGGTTCTGTCCCTGGTCTCGTTTAACATTGGCATAGAACTCGCCCAGTTGCTGGTTGTGGCAATCGCCGTTGTCGCGCTTCGATATACAAAACGATACCCCTGGGCCACATTCTTCAATCGCGGCTTCTCGACCTGTGTCGGATTACTGGGTTGCGTCTGGCTGGTTCAGAGAATCATGGTCACGTGAATGAGTCCTATGCGCAGTGGGGCATGCAAAATGTCGGTGACTTCGAAACAGATTCTGGGATGTGCGCTATCGCTATGGGGGATGGTTTTTACGTCTCTTGATGCGCATGCGATCAGCGCCGATCAGGTGCAGTCGCTTGCCGGAGC
>JACRMO010000069.1:15135-17831 GCA_016214925.1 Gammaproteobacteria bacterium | reverse complement strand
GTTGTTCCCCTCGAACGCATCACCGAATCGATCCTGTGGCTGCGCGGGCAGAAGGTGATGCTCGTGCCGAGTTGGCGGCGCTCTATGGGGTGGAGACGAAAATCTTTCTGCAGGCGGTAAAACGAAACCTGGACAGATTCCCGGAGGATTTTGCATTTCAGCTTACTAGCCAAGAGTTTAGCAACTTGAGGTCACAATTTGTGACCTCAAGTTGGGGTGGCCGGCGATATCCGCCCTATGCCTTCACCGAGCAAGGTGTCGCCATGCTCTCCAGCGCGTTGCGCAGTTCTCGCGCGGTGCAGGTCAACATCGAGATCATGCGCGCCTTTGTCAAACTACGGCAGCTGCTAACTTCTAATGTGGAACTGGCGCGCAAGCTCGCGATGCTCGAAAGCAAATACGATGCGCAGTTCAAAGTGGTGTTCGACGCGATCCGCGAATTGATGAAACCGCCGGAGCCGGGCAAGAAGCGGCCCATCGGCTTCGCGCCGTGGAAGGAATGAAAATCGAAAGTCGGGGTCAGAACACAGATTCCGCTAATATTAGTCTCAATTGTGTTCTGACCCCGATTTTGTGGAGTACCAACAATGCCAGACCAAGACCTCGAATACGCCGGCTTCTGGATACGCGTCGCCGCCAGCCTGATCGATACCGTGCTCATCGTGGTCATCACGTTTCCGCTGCTCTTTGCTATCTACGGTGCTGATTACTTCGGCCCTGCTCAAAGTCGTCTCATCGCCGGCCCCGCGGACCTGCTGATTTCCTGGGTGCTGCCAGCGATCGCCATCATTCTGTTTTGGATCAGCCGGCAGGCCACGCCGGGCAAGTTGGCCTTGTCGCTGCGCATCGTGGATGCGGACACCGGCGGCAAGCTGTCCGTCGGGCAAAGCGTGGGCCGTTACTTCGGTTACTTTGTGTCGACGATCCCCTTCGGCCTTGGGTTGATCTGGGTGGCGTTCGACAAGCGCAAGCAGGGTTGGCACGACAAGCTGGCCCATACTGTGGTGATCAGAACCAAGCGCCGTGGACCGGAGCCGGTCAGCTTTCCTCGCGCGCAGTAAACGGGCGCGTGCCCCGCCCCACGCATCTTTTGCTATACATATAGACATGCTGTGTACTGCAATACGAACACGTGACACGTAGCAACACGGACACACGCCGCCGATAGCGGCCCAGGGACGAAGATGCCATGAGCGATATCTTTCTGAGCTATGCCAGTGAGGATGTGGCACGGTCCAACGAACTCGCGCGCGCCTTGAGTTGCTACGGTTGGAGTGTGTGGTGGGACCGCAGCATTCTGCCGGGCAAAGTTTTCGATACGGTGATCGAGGCCGAATTGTCGGCCGCGAAGTGCGTGATCGTTTTGTGGTCGGTGCATTCGGTGGAATCCCGCTGGGTGCGCGCGGAGGCGGGCGATGCCCTGGACAAGGGGCGGTTGATCCCGGCGCTGCTGGACGATGCGGTGATCCCGCTGGTGTTCCGGCAGGTACAGGCGGCGTCGCTGTCGGGATGGGACGGTGATCCCGCGCACCTGGGTTTTCAGCGCTTGGTTAGCGCTATCAGTGCCGTCGTGCCGCCGCAGCCGGCATCGGCAACCAGTCAAACAGCGGGCGTCACTGCGCAGAGCGCGGGCGAGGCCAAACCGCAGGCCGATATGATGACACCCAGCACCGGATGGTGGGCGTTCATCGCTCTGTGTGTGTTGGTGATTGCGGGTGGCGCGTTCTATTTTCTACGCGATGATACAGCCACCGGGACGTCTTCCGTTGCAAAAGAGCAGCAGGCCGATCATTCGCCGGAGTTGATCGCGGTAGCCCCTGCGCTGCAAACAGCGCAACCCAAGCCAGCCGCGCCTGCATCGATACCCGCGCCGCCAAAACCCGAACCACTCAAACCCGAGTCAACCAAACGGGCCAGCCCTGTCGTTAAACAATCCGCGCCGGTGCTTGTGAAGCCAGCCGCTTCCGCTGCGAAGCCGGCGCAGTCATCGGAAGCGCTCGCGAAGGCGGAATCGGCGCAGGCCGCTAGCAAACCCATCGCGCCGCTGACCATCCTCGCCGTCACCTGGGCCATGCCCAACGACAATGGCGCGGCGTCGACGGCGCGCATCAAGGACTATTCAACCCGCTTGTCGCGCATGATGACAACGGTCGTTGACGAGGCGATGAACGTTCCCGTGCGCTTCGAATACGCGTATCCGGACCAGCAGGAGTACTACCGCTTGCTGAAAGACAAGGATGGCAATGCATCGAGCAAGGCATTGTGCGCCGGCAAACGGGCGGATCTGTTGCTTTACGGGTTTGTCAAAGGCGCGCTGTTCGTCAGCGCGAGCTATGGTTATGCCTTGACGCGGGATCCGGTGTTCTCGGTGTACGATTGCAAGGCGAACAAAAAGATTACGCAGACCTATCAGGTTGCCGACCATGTCGGCGACAGCTTCCCCTTCGAAAAGTCCACGACGACGGCGTTTCGCAGCTTCGTCACCCAGGAAGCCGCGCTTGCCAAGCGTTGACCGCAAAGCCGATATAGTCGTGGGAGTGGGCGGCTGATGAAGCTCCACGTCTTCGTCGCCATGCCCTTTGGCATCAAGAACGGTATCGACTTCGATCGCGTCTTTGCCGAACTCATCGAACCGGGCCTGAGCGCGGCGGGCTATCAGGTCATGCGCGCGGATCAGGAACTTTCAGCCGGCAGTA
>JACRMO010000069.1:0-15112 GCA_016214925.1 Gammaproteobacteria bacterium | reverse complement strand
GGGTGTGCGCCATGCGTTGCGCGCGCGCGGCGTGATTCAGATCGCCTCCACCGCGCGCGAGCGCATGCCGTTCGATGTCTACACCGATCGCACCTTGCGTTATCACCTCAAGGACGGCGCGCCGGACCCGGATAGTCTCGCCGCGGATCGGCAGGCGCTGGGCGACATGGCGCAGGCGACTCTCGCGCGTTGGCATGGCTACAAGATCAGTCCGGTGTATCACCTGCTGCCGGACTTGCCCGAACCCGAATGGAGACGCCTGCTGGTCGAAGGTCGCAATGAGTTCAGCGAATCTTTGCAGCGCTGGTGTCAGCGCATCGAAGTGGCGCGCTGCAAGAATCGCCCCGGCGATATTCGGGTGCTGGCGGATGAAACGCCCACCTGGGCGTTGTGCCTGGAGGCACACCGCTTGGCGGGCAAGGCGCTGATGAAGCTCGGCCAGTTCCGTCTCGCGCTGGATGAATACGAAGCGGCGCTGGCACTCGATCAAGATGATCTCGAAAGCAATCGGCAAAAAGGCATTCTGCTCGGCCGCCTCGGTCGTCCCGAACAGGCGCGCGAGCACGTCAAGGCGCTGCTCGATGCGCAGCCGAACGATCCCGAGAGTTGGGCGCTGTTGGGACGCGTCGAAAAAGAAGAATGGGTGGCGCGTTGGCGCGTACCTGGCCAGATGTCCACTAAGACTTCCGCTGAAATGCGCGCGCTAGCCAGTGCCGAACTCGCGTTGCTGATCGAAGCCATCGAGCCCTATATGAATGCGTTCATCCAGGACGCCGATCATTTCTATTCCGGCATCAACGCCGTCACCTTGCGCCATCTGCAACGCCATCTCGGCGGCGAACTCAAGAACCCGGTGAGTTTGCAGAATCTCGAAGGCGGCGTGATCTGGGCCTGTCTTGCCGCGATGGAACGCACACCCAAAGACTACTGGGCGCGCGCCAGCTATGCCGATCTCAATGTGCTGCTTTCCGCTGCGGATACGGTCGCGCGCGAATACGCCAACGCGGTCGCCGCGGCCGGTGACGATTGGTTCGCGCTCGACTCGACGCGCCAGCAGTTGCTGTTGTTGCAGGATCTGGAATTCCGTCCCGAGGTGGTGGCGCGCGCGCTGGAGGTCATCGAACGGGAAATCGCCCGGCTCGAACCGCCGTTCCGTCCGCGTCAGGTGCTGCTGTTCAGCGGCCACATGCTCGACAAGCCCGGACGCATGCCGCCGCGTTTTCCACCGCAACAGGAAGCGGTCGCCGCGCAGGCCATCGCCGCCAAGCTGGATGAACTCGGCGCGGGGCCGGGCGATCTCGCTATCTGCGGTGGTGCGTGTGGCGGCGACATCCTATTTGCCGAGGCCTGCCTGGCGCGCGGTGTGCAAATTCAATTGCACATCCAGTACGACGAGCCGGCGTTTCTCGTCGCCTCCGTTGCCTTCGCCGGCCCGCAGTGGGTGGAACGTTATTACCAGCTCAAGGCACACGCGACGCTGCTGATTCAACCGGAGGAACTCGGCCCGGCTCCCGAGGGTGTCGATGCCTATGAGCGCAACAATCTCTGGCAACTCTACACGGCCTTGAGCTGCGGCCCGGAACGCGTGCGCTTCATCGGTCTTTGGGATGGTCAGGGCGGTGAGGGCGCGGGCGGAACACAACACATGGTGGAAACCGTGCGCAAGTATTCCGGACAGGCATATATTCTGGATACCACGACGCTGTGGTGACGAGCGACGATTTCAGTTAAGGAAACTCTGAATAATTCATACTCCGTCATTCCCGCGAAGGCGGGACAAAAGCGCTTGCGCGTTGAACGCCCGAAAGGGCGGCCCGAAGGGCGAGCGAAGCGAGTAATCCATGTCATTCAAGGCGCTGGATCCCGGCCTTCGCCGGGATGACGAATAAATCAGAGGTTTCTTAACGGATTCACCGGAGGCGACTATGACCGCAGCAGACAAGATCAACAGCCCAGGTCCGAAGAAGGTCCTCACCCTGGACGGCGGCGGCATCCGCGGCATGATGACCGTGGAGGTGCTGGCACGCATCGAGGCGCTGCTGCGCGAGCGCCTGGGACGCGGCGACGATTTCGTGCTCGCGGACTATTTCGATTTCGTCGCCGGCACCAGCACCGGCGCGATCATCGCCGCGAGTATTGCGCTCGGCATGAAGGTCGATGACATCCGCGCGTTCTATGTGCAAAGCGGTGCGGAGATGTTCGACAAGGCGTGTGTCCTGAAACGGCTGCGCTACCGCTACGAAGACGACAAACTGGCCGAGCGCATGCAGGCCGTGTTCGGCAAGGACACGACGCTCGGCAGCGACAAGCTCAAGACCATGCTCATGATGGTGATGCGCAATGCCACCACCGACTCGCCTTGGCCGGTGTCGAATAATCCCGGCGCACTCTACAACCGGCGCGTGCGTCCGGACGGCAGCCCGCGCGAAAACTGCAATCTCGATCTGCCGCTGTGGCAGTTGGTACGCGCCAGCACCGCCGCGCCGGTGTATTTCCCGCCGGAGGTCGTGAAGATCGGCGCGCACGAGTTCGTGTTCGTCGACGGCGGCATCACGCCCTACAACAATCCCGCGTTCCAGGCGTTTCTGATGGCCACGGTCGAACCCTATGCCGTGCGCTGGCCGAGCGGCGAAGAGCGCCTGCTAGTCGTGTCGATCGGTACCGGCACCAGTCCGGATGCCAATCTGAATCTCGATCCCGATGCCATGAACCTGCTGTACAACGCCGGTTCGATTCCCTCGGCGCTGATGCTCGCCAGCCTCAACGAACAGGATCTGCTCTGCCGCGTGTTCGGCAAGTGTCTCGCCGGCGATCCCTTGGATCGCGAAGTCGGCGATCTGATCGGCGGCCACGGACCGGTGCAGCCGAAGCTGTTCACCTATGTTCGCTATAACGCGGAACTCACCCGCAGTGGGCTGGATGCACTGGGACTGAAGACTATCGAACCCAAGGCAGTCCAGGCACTGGACTCGGTGGCGCACATCGCCGAGTTGCAGACTTTGGGCAAGGCAGTGGCCGGCAAAGTGCAGGCTGGGCATTTCGACGGCTTTATATGATGTGGCTGATGTGGCTGGTCGCTGTGGACTCATCAGCATGAAACGGCGTGCCGACTTCGCCCGCGCACTGGGTGGCAGTGTTGCGCTGTTGGCGCTGCTGTTGACGCCGCTGGTTTCCGCCGACACCACGCCACTGCACTATCAAAACCAGCAACTCACCTTGGGCGATCAGCAGGTCGTCGCGCGCATCCCGCAGGGTTTCAAACTGGAACTGCTGACCGCGGATATGGACGGGCCGCGACTGATGACCTTCGCCGCCAACGGCGATCTGTTTATCGGTTCGCGTTCCGGGCGGGTGTATCGCCTGGCACCGCCGTATACGACACCGCAAGTGCTGGTGAAGCTGCCGGACTATCCGCACAGTGTCGCGTTGCGCAAGAATGAAATCCTCATCGCGCAGACCGACGGCGTGTATCGCGCGCCATATCAACCGGGCCAGGCAACGCTCAATCGCAACGATGTGAGACTGTATGCCGAATTGCCCGGCGGTGGCGGTCACAGCAGCCGCAGCGTGGCCATCGGTCCGGACGGGCGGGTGTATGTGAGGTTAGGGCTCAGCGGTAATTGCAGCGATCAATATCTCGGCGAACCGTATGCGTTCGATGACCGGCGCGGTGGTGTGCTGGTGCTGGACGAAACCGGCGGTCATCCCACCTGGAAAACCTTCGGCAGCGGCCTGCGCAATCCGATCGGCTTTGCCTGGCATCCGCGCACGGCGGAGCTGTACGCCAGCAACAACGGGCCCGATCACCACGGCTACGACCAACCGCCGGAGTATTTCAGTCGCATCGCGCCCGGTTCGTTTCACGGCATGCCCTGGTTTCAGTTCGACGGCACGCGTGTGCAGCGCGATGACTGTATCGGCCGCGCGCCGCCGCGCCCGCTTAATGATGTAACGCCGCCGGTCGCGACGTTCCCTGCGCGCAATGCGCCGATGGGTGTCGCCGTCGGCCCGGACGGTGCGCTGTATTTCACCAGCGACAGCGATGTGAATGGATTGTTCAGGTTTTCGCCGCTTCGCTGATGCAGACGATCTCCCACAAGGCATGACCGCAACCGGTCTTGAGCTTGTCTCCAGCAAGGTGTTTGAGCTCGGTTTCGTCCACAACAGTACGTGTCGCGAAAGGCACCTAAACGGTCTCCTGTTAGACGTAAGCCCGCAAAAAATGTAGCCAAGCTTTGCAGCCCCTTCATTTTATGCAGGCTGGGTGGGTGTGTCGCAGTGTTGCGGCCGCATTGCAGTCTCTTGTTATTGTCTTCCAGTACAGACAGTTGGTCATTGATGCCGCGACTGCGATGTCATTGGCACGTCCCTTGATATCATCTTGACCATGCGCAGGCAGGTGCTTCCATCGCGCACATGTCCATCCTCAGGAACTGTGGCAGGGCCGTCGGGTCCAACCAGTCTGTTACGTGCCCCAGGATGTATCCACGTCTGCTCAGGGAGATCGCCATGCAACCACCCAGTATTCTCCATCGGCTTCTTGCGCAGCGTAGTGCGCCGGCCGTCATGTTCCTGGTCGGGCTGACGATGGCGCTGCCCGCCGAGGCCGTGCCCAGTTTCGCGCGTCAGACCGGTGAGGCCTGCTCCGCCTGTCACGTCGGCAGCTTCGGTCCGCAGCTGACGCCCTATGGTCAGAAGTTCAAGCTGGCGGGCTACACCTATTCGAATGGGCAAGGCGGGAAGATCCCCTTGTCGGGAATGCTGGTCGAAAGCTATACGCACACGAGCAAGGATCAGTCCGCCGATGCGGGCAAGGGTTTCGACAACAACGACAACCTGTCACTGCAAGAACTGTCGCTGTTTCTGGCGGGTGGTTTGAACGATCACATCGGTGGTTTTGCGCAGGTGACGCATGCCGAACCGGATCGCAAGACGGCCTTGGACAATGTCGATCTGCGTTTTGCGACACCGATGCACCTCGCAGGCAAGGATTCCCTGCTGGGTATCACATTGAACAACAATCCGACCGTACAGGACGCGTTCAACAGCGTACCCGCCTGGCGCTTTCCCTACATGGCCTCGGAGCTTGTCCCCGGATCGGCGGCAAGTCCGCTGCTCGATGGCGGACTGGCGCAGCAGGTTGCAGGCATCACGGCCTATACCGTGTTCGACAACAAGCTGTACGTGGAGCTGGGCGGCTACCGTTCGCTTTCGTCAAGTTTTCTCGACAATATCAATGTCGCGGATGAGGCAGGTCGTATCGATGGCGTGGCGCCCTACTGGCGTCTTGCGTATATGGCGGACGTGAACGGTCATGCATTCAATGTCGGGTTGTTGGGGATGAATACCCATCTGCAGCCCGGGCGACTGTCCGGCCCGACCGATAAATACGCGGATGTCGGTGTCGATGCGTCCTATCAGTTACTGGGCACGGGTGAGCATGAGCTCAACGTCTATGGCAGTTACCTGCATGAGCGCCGCGATCTGGATGCAAGCTTTGCTGCGGGCGATGCATCCCAGACGAAGGGATCGGTCAATCGTCTGGATATGAACGCCGCGTATTATTTCGCCAGGACTTATGGCCTCACGCTTGGACTCTTCGATATCACCGGCAAATCCGACCAGAGTCTGTACAACACCGGCGAGGCGGACGTGGGCAGTATCAATGGTTCGCCCGATACGCGCGGCTATGTCCTGCAGGCCGATTGGACGCCCTGGGGCAAGGCGGATTCTCCCTATGCACCCTCGGCGAACCTGCGCCTGGGTCTGCAATACACCGGCTACGATAAATTCAATGGCACCGACAGCAATTACGATGGCTTCGGCCGCAGCGCCAGTGACAACGACACGTTGTACGGCTTTGCCTGGCTTTCATTCTGATCATAGGGGGCAGACCACGTATTCGCCGCCAGAGCAGGCCTGGTTTCTGCGGGCGTAATGCGTCGGCCGCACGGCCGATTTCAGTCGATAATGGCGTTAGGTTTGTCCGGCACTGAGGCATAAGCCGCCAAATAACGCTAAGCTGCACACCGCCATGACCCGCTTCGCCGCCATCGACTTCGAGACCGCCAATCACAGCCGCGACAGTGCCTGCGCGGTGGGCGTGGCGATTGTCGAGCGCGGGCGCATCGTGGACCGTTTGTATGAGTTGATCCGCCCACCGTCGCGGCAGTTCGCCTTCACTTATATTCACGGTCTGGCGTGGAATGATGTGAAGAATGCGCAGAGCTTCGCTGCGGTCTGGGCCGGTATCGCGAGTGAGCTGGCGGGTGTGGCATTTCTCGCGGCGCATAACGCGCCGTTCGACAAGGGTGTGCTCGGCGCCTGCTGTGCCACCTACGGGCTGCCGGTTCCGGCGCAGCCGTTCGTCTGCACCGTGCGGTTGGCGCGGGCGCAGTGGGATGTCTTCCCGACCAAGCTACCCGATGTCTGCCGCCATCTCGGCATCGATCTACGCCATCACCAGGCGGATTCGGACGCAGAGGCCTGCGCGCGCATCGTGATCGCGGCCCAGCAGGCGGGATGGCAGTATGGACGCGGATTACAAGATCCCCGATGAGTTGATGTGGCAGCCCAATGAACACCGAGTCCCAGCCGACCGAACCCGTTCACATTATCGACGCCACGCGAACTTGGCTCGAACGGGCGGTCATCGGTCTCAACCTGTGTCCCTTCGCCAAGTCAGTGCATGTGAATCAGCGTATTCGTTATTGTGTGAGCGGCGCGCAGTCCACGGCGGAGCTGTTGGACGATCTCGCGCGTGAGCTCCAGGCCTTGCATGCGGTGGCTGCGGACGTGTGCGAGACCACGCTGTTGATCCATCCGGGCGTGCTGACGGAGTTCATCGAGTACAGTTACTTTCTGCGCGCAGCCGAGGCCACTGTGGCGACGTTGGGGTTCGCGGAGGAATTCCAGATCGCGAGTTTTCATCCGGATTACCAATTCGGCGATGCCGGGTCGGACGATATCGAGAACTACACCAACCGTTCGCCCTATCCCACGCTGCATCTCTTGCGTGAAGCGAGCATCGCGCGCGCGGTGGCCGCGTTCCCCGACGCCGCCGTGATCTATGAAAAGAACATCGAGACCTTGCGCCGACTCGGGCATGCAGGGTGGCAGCGTTTGTGGCTGTAAGATCCGGGGACAGCTTTCAAATCTGTCCCCCTCACTCTGGACCTAGACCAGTTCCCACAAGCCCAATCCGCTCACGATCATCAAACCCAGACCGATCCAGCGTTTGAATTGCTGATCGTTGCGGATGATCGCGTCGTGTGCCTTGAGTCCGAGCACATGGCCGATGGCGGCGACCGGCAGCAGCATCAGCGCCACCGGCAAATGCAGATCGACGCCGACGGCGGCGAAGGTGCTCATCTTGATCGCCACCAGAATGAACCACAGCACGAACAACGTATCGCGCAGTTGGTGCTTGGCGACGTTGCGCATATACACGGCGACCATCAGCGGCGCGCCGGTGAGCGAAGTGCCGGCGACATAACCGCCAAGGATGAGCAGCAGTTTGTCGACCCCATCGTGGCGGCTGTGGATCGCCCAGTTCATCACCCAGATGAAGGCGTAGAACAGGGTGATGGAATAGATGAAGGTGAGCAGCCAGCGGTTCGGCAGGTTGAGCAGACCGAACACGCCGACCAGTGCGGCGGGGATGATGTACAGCGACGAGCGCCGCAAATAGGTCCAGTCGACATTGTTCAACCGGGTGCGCAGGGTCAGGCCGGAAAAGAACAGCAGGTGCGAACCGATAATCGGCAGCCACAACAGCGGTTGGTCGTCGATGAACAGCATCAGCGGCAAGCCGAGTGCCGCACCGCCGAAGCCGAGGCCCGTGCGCACGAAGCCGGTCCAGACGAAGATCAGGCCGATCAGCAGGGTTTGAATCAGGTCGAAGTGCAATAGCATGGAGACATGTCCGCAATGGCAGCGGACTATACACCACTGGCTATTGGCAATGCGACGCACTTGGCCAAGAATGCGCGTCTATGCAGAACACTGAACGCCCCGACTGGTCGCCCGATTTCGCGCAGCGCTCGCCGCTGTTCGAGCCGCTGCATGCGTGGTCGCTGGCGTTCACGCGGTTCACGCAGGGCTGGCCGGACCTGGATGCTTATCAGCAGTTGTTGGACGCCCAGTCGGAACCAATCCGGACTCACAGCGGCCAGGCCTTGAAGATCGTCCCGCAAGACAGCCGGCCGCAACGCTTCGAGGAACACTATGCGCCGCGCATCTACATGACCGGCGAGTTGCAGACGCGCCGCGACAACTGGCACGACTTCTTTCAGTTTCTGAGCTGGTTGACGTTCCCCAGGACCAAGGCGGTGATCAATGCGTTGCATGTGCCGCATGCCGAGGCGCGCTTGGCGGGCGGTGGTGACTTGGGACGGCGCACGCCGCTGGAGAATATGCTGTCGCTGTTCGACGAGGGCGGCGCCGTGGTCATCGCGAGCGATCCATCCCTGCTGCAATTGATCCGCGACTTTCAGTGGAAGACCCTGTTCTGGGAACGCCGCGGCGATCTTGCACGCGACCTGCGTTGCATCAGCTTCGGCCATGCCGTGTATGAAAAGGCGCTGCGTCCGTATCTCGGCATGACTGCCAACGCCGTTCTGCTGGACGTCGAGCCGGACCTGCTATTGTTGCCGATGGAGAGCTTGCTGCCCGCATTGGATGAGCGCCTGGCCGCGCTGTTTACGAACGGTACGCTCTATACACAGCCGCGCGATCTGCAACCGTTCCCGATTCTCGGCATGCCCGGTTGGGACCCGGCCAACGCGCAGGCGGCCTACTACGACAAGGTGCAGTATTTTCGGCCGGGGCGCGGCACGCGCCCATGACGCGGGCGCATCATAGCGGGGAATATGCACCGCCGTGATGCGCCGAATGTGTGCATAAGCCGCCCGCCCTGCAGCTGTTCGCACACGCTGCGCATGACTCATCATCGACGTACTCCTTGATCTTGCGCGGCTTTCGCGTATCCCATCCGGCCGTGGCACGCCAATTGCTGATTGCACTACAACGCCTGCAACCCCACGGGACATCAACCGGGTTATCCATGGACGCTATCGCTATCTCAGCATCGCCGACAGAACCCGATAGCCGCAAACCCGCGAATCGACGTCTGGACAAGGCCGCCATCAAGCGCGCCTTTCTGCGCAATCTGGTCACCGTGCAAGGCAAGTTTCCCGCCCTGGCCACGCAGCACGACTATTACATGGCCCTGGCCTACACCATCCGCGACCATCTGCTGCAACGTTGGATCAGCACGGCGGCGACCTATACCGCGGAGAAATCGCGCACCGTCGCTTACCTGTCCGCCGAATTTCTCATGGGCCCGCATCTGGGCAATAACCTCGTCAACCTGGGCATTCACGACAAGGTGCAGCAGGCGATGAATGAACTGGGCCTGGATCTGGATGCGCTGTTGTTGGAAGAACACGAACCGGGTCTGGGTAACGGTGGCCTGGGCCGGCTCGCCGCGTGTTTCCTGGATTCCATGGCCACGCTGGAAATTCCTTCGCTGGGCTACGGCATCCGTTATGAGTTCGGCATTTTCGAACAGGCCATCGTCGATGGCTGGCAAGTCGAGAAGACCGACAAGTGGCTGCGCTACGGCAACCCCTGGGAAGTGGCGCGCCCCGAGTGGGCCATCGAGGTCAAGCTGGGCGGTCGCACGGAACACTATTTAGACGATCAAGGTCGCAAGCGCGCGCGGTGGGAGCCGGCCAGAGTCGTCGTCGGCGTTCCCTATGACACGCCGATCCTCGGCTATCACAACAACACCGCCAACACCCTGCGCCTGTGGCAGGCCGAAGCGCCGGAGTCCTTCGACTTCGCCACCTTCAATCGCGGCGACTACTACGGCGCCGTCGAGAGCAAGGTGATGTCGGAGAACCTGACCAAGGTGCTCTATCCCAACGACGAACCGCTGCAAGGCAAGCAGCTGCGCCTGGAGCAGCAATACTTTTTCGTGTCCTGCTCGCTGCAGGACATGCTGCGCATCATGAAGGTCCAGCATATCCCGCTGGAAAAATTCCACGAGAAATTCACCGTCCAGCTCAACGACACGCATCCGGCCATCGCCGTAGCCGAGCTGATGCGCCTGCTGGTGGACGAACGCGGTCTGGACTGGGAACCGGCGTGGCGGATAACCACCCGTACCTTCGGCTACACCAATCACACTTTGCTGCCGGAGGCGCTGGAGCGCTGGTCGATCGGCCTGTTCGGCTCGCTGCTGCCGCGCCATCTGGAGATCATTTACGAAATCAACGCGCGTTTTCTGGATGAGGTGCGTTTGCGCTTCATGGACGACCCGGTGCGGGTGCATCGCCTCTCGCTGATCGACGAAGGCGGCGAGCGCTACGTGCGCATGGCGCATCTGGCCTGTGTCGGCAGCTATGCCATCAACGGTGTCGCCGAACTGCATTCCGATCTGCTCAAGCAGGATGTCCTGCAGGATTTCCACGAGCTATGGCCGCATAAGTTCGCCAATAAGACCAACGGCGTCACGCCGCGGCGCTGGATGGCCTTGTCCAATCCACGGCTGACGAGTCTGATCACCGACGCCATCGGCGAGGGCTGGGTGAAGGATCTGGACCGGCTGCGCGCCCTTGAGGCGCACACCGATGATGCCGTCTTCGCCGCGAAATGGCGCGCTATTAAGCACGCCAATAAACATGATTTCGCCTACCTGATACGCCAGCGCACCGGCATCGGTATCGACCCGGATTCGTTGTTCGACGTGCAGGTGAAGCGCATCCATGAATACAAACGCCAGCATTTGAACGTGCTGCACATCATCCGCCTGTATCACCAGTTGAAAACCAACCCGCATCTGGATATTCAGCCGCGAACGTTCATCTTCGCCGGCAAGGCGGCACCGGCCTATCATCTGGCCAAGCTCATCATCAAGCTGATCAACGCGGTCGGTTCCGTCATCAACCGCGACAAGGCGGTGCGCGATACTTTGCGGGTGGTGTTTGTGCCCAACTTCAATGTCAGCAATGGCCAGCACATCTATCCGGCGGCCGAACTCTCCGAGCAGATTTCAACGGCCGGCAAGGAGGCCTCGGGTACCGGTAATATGAAATTCGCCATGAACGGCGCGCTGACCATCGGCACGCTGGATGGCGCGAATGTGGAAATCCGCGAAGAGGTGGGCGCCGAAAACTTTTTCCTGTTCGGCCTGAACACGCAGGAGGTGCAGGCCACGCTGGCCGCCGGCTATCGGCCGCTGGATTACTACCAGAACAATCCGGAGTTGAAGGAGGTCATCGACCTGATCCGCGCCGGGTATTTCTCACGTGGCGATACCGAATTGTTCCGGCCCCTGGTAGACAACCTGATGCACCACGATCCCTATCTTGCGCTGGCGGATTTCGAAGCCTACTGCACCTGCCAGGATCAAGTGAGCGGCGCCTATCGCGACAGCCATCACTGGACGCGCATGTCGATCCTGAACACGGCGCGCTCGGGAAAATTTTCCTCGGATCGGACCATACGGGAATACGCCGAACACCTGTGGAAGACGCCGCCGGTGAGCATCGAACTGTCCGGCACTGGCCAGCAGTTCGTGAAGCCCGCGCAGTAATTCAGCCAACGCAGGACAGATGCGACGCGTTCACGCCTGCGTGTGCTGTGCGAGATAGGCACGCCACCCACCGAGTTGGGTGACATCGGTCGCCGCGTGTAGCGCATGTTCCTCGCAGAGAAACCCGCACACCCAGCGCCCATCTTCGAGTTCCAGCTTGCCGATGCCGAGCGGTGCGGGAATGCCGGCAACGAAACTGCCGAAGGTTTCCAGCGGCACATCCCACACCTCGACCTCGATGCGCGCACCGCGGCTTGCGCGCACCAGACCCGGACGCTGTGGTGTACCGCCGGGCAAGGCATAAAGACGATAACCGGGCGCGGTGCGGGTGCGTGCCAGCAGTTGGCCGCCGCGTTCGGTGAGTTGATGATTGAGCGGCAACCCGCTCATGTGCGCGCCGCACACGGCGACCTGCACGTACTTGCTGGCATGTTTGTGCGGCCATTCATGCATGGGTAGAGCAATTGCCGTGGCGCCCAGGGTGTACGCGTGCGCCTGTTGCCAGGTATTCGCGATCTCCAGAAGCGCGCTGTCCTTGAACGCCGGCGCACACAGCGTGATACCAAACGGCAGTCCGTCGGCACGGAATCCCGCCGGCACGGCGACCGCGCACAGATCCAGCAGGTTCATGAAATTGGTGTAATAGCCGAGGTTGCTGTTGAGGCGCACGGGCTCGGCGTTGACCGCGTCGATGCGATAGATGGTGCCGGAAGTCGGCGTGAGCATGACATCGATCTGAGACCAGATGGCTTCGCTCGCGCGCTTGAGTTCGGCGAGTCGATAACTTGCAGTGAAGGCATCCAGTGCGCTGGGTGTGACGCCGCCGGCGATGATGTCGCGGGTAATCGGGAACACGCTCTCCGGGTGTTGCTCCAGAATTCCGCGAATGGCGAGATAACGCTTCTCGTACAACGGCGCCGAGTTCGCGCATCTGCTCGACGCTGGCCGCGAACAGCCGTGCATACTCCGCATCGCCGAAGAACTCCAACTGATCGGGGCGCGGCACGCCGCAACGCATGCCTCGCGTCGGTAGTTGTGTTTCGACACAGACGGGTTTGCGCCGTGCGAAGGGTTCATTGGCATCGTAATGCGCAAGCTCGTCCAGTACGACACGCGCATCCGCGGCGCAGAGTGCGAACACCGACACGCAGTCGAGACTGCGGCAGGCCGGCACCACGCCGCGCGTGCTGACGAGTCCGCGCGTGGGTTTGAAGCCGACGAGATTGTTGAACGCCGCCGGTACGCGCCCGGAACCGGCGGTGTCGGTGCCGAGCGCGAAACTCACTTGACCCATCGCGAGTGCAACTGCCGAACCAGAACTCGAACCGCCGGAAATGTACTCGCTGTCGAAGGCGTTCTCGCAGGCACCATACGGTGAGCGCGTACCGACCAGACCGGTGGCGAATTGATCCAGATTGGTCTTGCCGATGGGAATGGCGCCGGCATCGATCAAACGCTGCACCGCGTACGCGGATTGCTCCGGGATGTAGGCATAGTCCGGACAACCCGCCGTGGTGGGCGCGCCGGCCAAGTCGATGTTGTCCTTGATGGCGAAGGGAATGCCATATAAGGGGGACATGTCGGGATTGAGTTTACTGAGAGCACTGGCATAGGCGAGCAGACGTTCGCGCGGCAGCACGTTGATCCAGGCATGTCGGTCCGGCTGTGCCGCGATGCGCGCCAGCACGAGTTCGACGACCTCGCGCGGAGTGAATCGCAGAGCGCGGTAGCCATCCAGTAGTGCACTGATGTCCAGGCTATGATGAACATCAATCATGACCATACCTCTAAATGATTTCACACCAAAGTGCGCAAAGGACGCAAAGTTTATTGCTTGAAAAGAGCGATTCTTTGCGATCTTTGCGCACTTTGGTGTGAATAAGCCATTTCACACATCCGGCCGCAGAATAATCAGCGCCTGTCCCGCCGACACCGAACTGCCGGGCGTGCAGAGAATCTCTTCCACCACGCCCGCGCCGTCGGCTTCGATGCCGATTTCCATTTTCATGGCTTCGACCACGATCAATGTTTGGCCGTCGCTCACGTGTTCACCGGGTTTTACGTTCACCGCCCACACGCTGCCGGTGACCGAGGCGGCGATGGCGATGCACCCTTCCGGCAACGCAAGTCCGGCGTCGGAACTCGCCGCGTCTCCAGCGGGATCGGCGCTGTACTGTGCCTGCCCAGTGGCGATCCAGCGGTCGCGTTCGGCATCGAAGGCGGCCTGTTGGTTTTGTTTGAATGTCGTGATCGAGGTTGTGTTCTCGGCGAGGAAACGGTTGTACTCGGCCAGATCGAGTTCGGTCTCCTCGATACGCAGTTTGAATTTCCCCAGTGGGAAATCCTCGCGCATCTGCATGAGTTCCTCGGCGCCGACCGGATAGAAACGGATCTGATCGAAGAAGCGCAGCAGCCACTGCTTGCCGTCGGTGAAGTCGGTGGTCTGGTGATGGCGGTTCCACATTTGAATGGTGCGGCCGACGAACTGATAACCGCCCGGACCTTCCATGCCGTATACGCACATATACGCGCCGCCGATACCGACGGCGTTTTCGGGTGTCCAGGTGCGCGCGGGATTGTATTTGGTCGTCACCAGCCGATGGCGCGGATCGAGCGGGGTGGCCACCGGCGCGCCGAGATAGACATCGCCCAGGCCCATCACCAGATAGCTGGCGTTGAAGACGATGTCCTTGACCTGTTCGATGTTGTCGAGGCCGTTGATGCGGCGGATAAACTCGATGTTGCTCGGACACCAGGGCGCGTCCTTGCGTACCGACTGCATGTATTTCTCGATGGCCAGTCGCGTGGACGGATCGTCCCAGGACAAGGGCAAGTGTACGATGCGGCTGGGTACGCGCATGTCGGTAATGGCCGGCAGTTCCGCTTCGGCGGCGCGCAGGGTTTCCAGCAACGCGGCTTGTGAGATCACCGTGCTGTCGTAATGCACTTGCAGCGAGCGGATGCCCGGCGTGAGATCGAGAATGCCCGGCCGTTGCGCGGTCTGTAGCCATTGCATGAGCGCGTGTACACGGAAACGCAGGTTCAAATCCAACACCAGTGGGCCGTATTCGACCAGCAGGTTCTTGTCGCCGGCTTGGCGATAAGTCACGGCGACATGCGCGTCCGCTTCGGGTTGTTGCGCAAGAATCGGTGTGGCATCAGTGCCCGGTATGCGCGTCTTGAAAAGATTGACTGTGTTCGACGTGAAGGTCGCGATGGCCTGGTTTTGCACCTGCTCCAGTCGATTGGCGTCCTCGATGCCGATGCAACGGAAACGCACGCGGTCGCCCGGCTTGAGCTGGCCGACCTTCCACAACTCTGCTTGTACGATGGTCGCCGGACAGACGAAGCCGCCGAGACTCGGGCCGTCAGGCCCAAGGATCACCGGCATGTCGCCGGTGAAGTCGATGCTGCCGATAGCGTAGGCGTTGTCGTGGATGTTGGACGGATGCAGACCGGCCTCGCCGCCGTCGCCATGGGCCAGGGCGTCGCGGTGATCGCCACCGCGCCCGA
>JACRMO010000068.1 GCA_016214925.1 Gammaproteobacteria bacterium | reverse complement strand
CTCAAGATCAGCCGGTGCCGGAAGCGCCGACACAGGAACCCAAGGTGTCGGAGTCAGTGCCGCCGGCCGCGCCGCTCCCTGCGTTGAACGACAGCAATACTCGTATGACGGAGGCATTCACCGATCTGTTCGGCGCGGAGCGCATGCGCGCGTTGTTCACGCCGGACGAACTGGTCCGCCGCTTCGTGGTGACCGTCGACAATCTGCCGAACAAGAAGCTGCCGCGCCAGCAGTTGCTGGTCAAACGCGTCACTGGGCCGTTTGCAGTGACCGGCGCGGCCGATCAGATGACGATCGCCCCCGGCAATGCCGCGCGCTATGCGCCGTATGTGCAGCTGGCGGCGCACACCGATGCGCAACAACTGGTGGATGCGTATGTGCGTTTCTATCCCTTGTTCCAGGAGGCCTACGCCGAGTTGGGTGTGCCGAACGCCTACTTCAATGACCGTCTGGTCGATGTGATCGATCATCTGCTGGATACGCCGACGGTCGTAGAGCCCATTCACCTGGTGCAGCCGAAGGTGTTCTACGAATATGCCGATCCTAAGCTGGAGGCCTTGTCCGCCGGACAGAAGATTCTGTTGCGCATGGGCAGTGCCAACGCCAAGCAGATCAGGGCGAAGCTGCGCGAGATACGTCAGGCATTGACCCGCGTGTCGCCACCGCGCGGCGATGAAGACACCGAGGAGCCGGCGCCGGACCCGGTCATGCAGTCACCGGAAGGCGATTGGAAAATTGTGCCATGAGCGGGAATTCCATCGACGAAGTAGCACCGGTGGTCGTTTGAAGAAACCTGTGTGTTAAGCGCGTCAAGCGGACGGATCGCGCGCGCCCCGTCCGCTGCTGGCGCAGTGCGGTAAGATCAGCTACAAATATTGTCAGTGTGTCCATCCAGTCTCGACCCAAAGGAGACGGGGCCGGTCAGTCGGCCTCGTATAAGGAAATGCGCAACAGCAGAGCTTTCGGCATCGTGGGATTTCTGGTGGTGGTTGTCGTGGTTATCGTTCTGATCGCCACCGCCACTCCGCTCTTGAAGGATATCGGAACTGACGACCGGTTCACGGGCAACGATCAGTCCAGCACTGACTTGGTGGCCAATTCCGAAAATATCGTCGGTAACATAGGCGCGGCACTCAAGGGGCTCAAGGATTCGTTCCTGGCGGAAAAGAATTATGTGGTTGTGCGCGTGTTCTATGCGACAGACCGCAATCTGACTTCGAGCAAGGAGCCCAAGACGATGTTCGGCAATGAACGCGCGTCGCTGCGTTACGGTACCGCCGATGTCAGCATTCCCCGCGATCATCGCCTGGGTGAACTGGAAGAACCGTCGATTCTGCGTCTGGAGTTCAAGGAAGATCCCGATCAGCATGTCGTTCTGATGCATGTTGTGGTGCAGGACGCCGACGCCTTCTTCCGTGGGGTGAAAAGCAAGGTGGCGGAATCCGGCAAGCGCAGCGCGTTCATTTTCGTGCACGGTTACCATGTGAGTTTCGAAGACGCGACCCGGCGCACGGCGCAGATGGCCTACGATCTGGGCTTCGAGGGTGCTCCGGTGCTGTACAGTTGGCCTTCGCAGGGAACGCTTGCCGGTTATACTATCGATGAATCCAACGCGGAGTGGACGCAAAGAAATCTGGAAGATTTTCTGCTCGACTTTGCCGAACGTTCCGGCGCTGACGACATTCATCTGATCTCGCACAGCATGGGCGGTCGCCCCTTGACCAGGGCCGTCGTCGCGCTGATGCAGCGGCATCCCGAGTTGAAACGGCACTTCAGCGAACTGATCCTGACGGCGCCAGATATCGATGCCCAGGTATTTGCGCGCGATATCGTTCCTGGGTTGTTACAGACCGGCGCGCCCATCACGCTGTATGCCTCGTCGGAAGACAATGCGTTGGCGGCTTCCAAGCAAGTGCATGGGTATCCGCGCGCCGGTGATTCCGGTCGGGGTCTGGTGGTGATGTCGGGCGTCGAGACCGTCGATGCGACCGGTATGGATACGGGTTTTCTGAAGCACTCCTACTACGCCGAAACACGTTCGGTGCTGTCAGACATGTTTTATCTGATCCACAACGGCGAGCGCGCGGATCAACGTTTCGGTCTGCGCGGTATCGATTCGCCAGCCGGGCGTTATTGGGTATTCAAGAAATAATCCGACCGGCCACGGCCTGGGCAGTGGCATCACGCTCTGAAAGGCCCGGCATCGCGCCAGGCCTTTTTCATATCTACCGCATATGCTCGCATGCTCCGTTTGACGTTGCGTAAAACACGCTGAGTGCCCCAACTGAGTGCCCGCTGCACTGATCTGCCGCAGGGTAAATCGTGTGGAGATTATCGTGGTTCGTGCAACCTCCTGTGTAATCTGAGCATTCTAGTCTGGCACGTGTGTTGCTAAAGACTGCCTCAGGATTGGGAAGTAAACACTGAGGAAAGTTCATGGACAGAAAATGTGTGGCGACATTGCTCGGTGCGATGCTGTGTTCATCCGCGCAGGCGGCAACCGTCTTCAGTCCTACCGACACGACAGTCAACTTCATTGAGTTTTTCGGCGGCGGCGCTGCCTTGCTTGGTGTCTTCGACGATAGCGATCCGAGCTTTCTCGGCAGCTATCTTGCCGTTCAGGCGAGTGGCGATCAGGTGACGTTCACGCCGAGTGGTGTCGACTACAGTTTGACCAATGTTTCAGGGTTGGCGCCGAGCGCCTTTACATTGAGCGGCTCGGATCACTTCGCGCTGGCGGCCTGGTCGCCTGGACTGAACGCTTGGTTGGAGCCGGATGCGATCTATTGCACGGCGGCATCGGGCAGTTGCTCGCTGTCTTGGTCGGGGCTCCTGGTGGAGCTTGCGGTCGATCTTGCCGAAGCGTCTCCTTTCACGACCATACCATTGCCGTCTTCGGTCTACCTGTTGGGTTCAGGAGTGCTAGGCCTTGCCATAGTCGCGCGCAGAAGGATCTCCAGGAATTACCTGACGCCAAGCTGAGATCAACTCGCGGGGTATATGTGGGTTACGCCTTTGTATGGACGAATCAGGCGTTGGAGCATGACGCTGCGCGCATAGCCTGACCTAGGTATGCCGATGAAGGGTCGTTCTCCGTCGCGCCAGCGTATGAACTGCCAGCACGCCGAGCAGCGCACCGAGTGTGTCCGCGACCAGATCCAAGCCATCCATCTGACGGCCCGGTACGAAGGATTGATGCCACTCGTCGCTGCACCCGTATAGCGCGGCCAATCCCGCGGCCAGTATGATCTGCAGAGGTCGATAGCCGCCGGCATGGCGTGCCATACCGCCGAGCCACAGCGCGCTCAACAGACCATAGGCGCCGAGGTG
>JACRMO010000067.1 GCA_016214925.1 Gammaproteobacteria bacterium | reverse complement strand
CCAGTGTCAACCCGGAAAGTCGAATCGTGCGGTGACGTACAACACTGTGGCCACCACGCCGACGAACGTCAGCACCAGCGCTATCAGCGCGTGCCGCCGATAGCGCGCCGTCAGCACCTGCTGCGGAATCGCCGACAGCAGGAACGGCTGCCGGTCGCTGGTCGAGCGCGACAGCAGATTGCTGAACGGCAGCGCCGGACGCTGACTGCGCAGCTTCATGACTTCCTGCAAGGCTGCCGCGCGCGCGGCATCCCATTCGTTGGTGTCGAGCTTGCCATCGCCGTTGCGATCGAAGCGCGCGAGCACCCCGGTTTGATCGGCCTTCCATTCACGCAGCACCGCACTGACATCGGCACTCATATCGCTCGCCGCATTGCGCACGGTATTGAACCAGCCCAGCGCATACACCGGCCCCGGCATGAGCCGCTCCTCGGTATAGCGGTAATCGCCACCACTCAAACGGAACCAGGACTTCGTCACCGGCGGGCCACCGCGCGGAAACCCAGCGTAGCCATACCAGACATCCTTCTCTTCGACGATCACTTCGGCGCCGTCGGGATCGACAATGCAGCGTCCGGTCTCATCCTCGATCAGAAACAGACCATCGCTGACGCCGGATTGAATCGTGCGCCACGAACTATGACTGTGCCCGCGACTGTCGCGATGCGATTCGCGGTGCTCGATCTGGTAGCGATACCAGAGACAGTGCGTACCGGTCAGCGGCCCCACGATAGGCGGCCCGTCGAGCAGACGGCCATCACCTTCGAGTTCCAGATAACCCTGATGCGCGGAACGGATACGCGCGGTGGGTGTATCTTCGATGAGACGCGCGCGATGCAGACTGCGCCAGATGAAGTAAAACGCGGCGCTGGTGGCAACGACAAGCAGCGCCAGAATGAACCAGAAACCCTCCGGCGACAGGCCACGGACCTCGGCGACGAATTCCGGAAACCGCAGGAGCAGGGATTCGGCATCCATCAACGGCTACCGAACAGCTCCTTGATGTTGACGTCGGCCTTTTCCTCGGCACTGAATTCCAACAGATCGAAGGCTCCAAAATTAAACTGCCGCGCGATGAGCACATCCGGGAACTGCTCGATGCGCACATTGTTGAGATTGACGCTTTCGTTGTAATACTCGCGCCGGTCGGCGATGCTGTTTTCCAACTCGGTGATGCGCTCCTGCAGGTGCAGGAACTGGGTATTGGCCTTGAGATCCGGATAGGCCTCGGCCACTGCGAACAGATTTCCCAAGCCCATACGCAACTGTGTTTCGGCCTGACCGAGTGCTGGCACATCACGCCCCTCGCGCGCACTGGCGACGGCGGCGCGCGCCCGCATTACCTTCTCCAGCGTTTCCTGCTCATAGCCCATGTACTGCTTGCACACTTCGACCAGCTTGGGCAGCTCGTCATGGCGCTGTTTCAAGAGTACGTCGATGTTCGACCAGCTCTTGGAAACATTGTGTTTGAGTGCAACCAGATTGTTGTAGATCATGATGCCGTACAGCACCACGACGGCCATCAGCACAAGAAAGATTATCCAACCCACGAGCCACCCTCCCGATTGCGTACACAGCTACCATAGCAAAGCGACACACCCACCGGCGAGCTTTAGAAACCGATGTCTTCGGGTGTGAGCCGAAACTCCACCGGCTTGCGACTCACCGGACATTGGAATGCGAGCCCCACCGCCGCCAACCGCAGACCGCCGGCGTCCTTGTTGCCTGTGCCATAGCGCGGATCGCCGATGACCGGATGACCGATAGCGGCCAGGTGACGGCGTATCTGATGCAACCGCCCGGTATGGATCTCCACCGCGAGGGTGCTGATGTTGTTCGCGACGTCATCCGATTGAATCAGGGCCTCGACACGGAACTCGGTCACGGCCGTCTTGCCGTCCAGGGGCATGTCGATGCGCCCCTGCGGACCGTATTCCGCAGCGATATCGCCGCGCACCTGCACGCGGTAATGCTTGCGTACCTGATTGTACTGGAACTGATGCGAGAGATTCGCCGCCACTGGCTGAGTATGCGCAACCACCATCAGCCCGATGGCCTCGCGATCCAGGCGATGAATGAGCCACACCTTGCGCGGTGCCGGCCAAGCCACCTCGGCGACGCGCAACAACGCGCAGTGATCGCCAAACTCATTGCCCTGCGCGAGCATGCCGGCTGGCTTGAACCACACGCTGTAGCGTTCGCGGTCGGCAATGCAGTGCGCCGACGGCGGCTCCAGTGCCAGAATCGCGCGGTCGTAATGCAGTTCGATCCGATCGCCGACCTGCAAGACGGCCTTGGCGCGCCGCAGCCGCCGCACACTGCCGTCACGGCGCAACAGCACCGCACCCTTGTAGGCGGCGTCTTTGAGCTGCTGCTTGGACAGACCGCTGTACTGATGCAGAAAATCGATCAGGACGTTTGGATCGGAAGGGGCAACGCGCCGTTTGAGTTCGACGCGCTGCGCGGCGGGTTCAATTGTACTCACGCGCGCGGACGATATTCAGTCGTCATCGCCCAACTCGACATTCCACCCGGCTGTGCGTGCCCGTACGATGGCCTCGGAATAGATGCGCTCATGCTTCTCGCGCAGTTCATCGGGAAGGTGGCTGGCCAAGTGCCCATAGGGCGCCCAAGCCTGGTGCACCTGATCATAGAGCTGTTCGAGCCGGCCGTAATCCCAATTCACGCAATGCTCTGTTTCCGGCAGGATACCGAACGTCCAGGCATCGCGGATGATCTTGCCGATGTCGGTCATGCCGCTGTGAACATCGTTATCGATGCCCGGATAGCGCTTGTTGTGTTGGCTCATAAACAATTCATACCTGTATTCGCCAATTATCTGTAGGAGCGGCTAAAGCCACTCCCACAATTCAAATTTCAATGGCGTCGAAATCGCGCGCCTGCCGATGGCGCGGCCGGGCATCCAATTCACCGTCGCGCACCAATTGGATTGTCCGCATGCCGGCCGCCTGCGCCGCATCCAGCTCTTCCACGATGTCGGACAGAAACAGGATCTCGCCGGCCGGCAGTCCGATCTCGTCGGCAATGGTGCGATAGGCATCCGCTTCACGCTTGCCGCCGATGTGCGTGTCAAAGTACCCCGAGAACAGCGGCGTCAGATCACCCGCCTCGCTATGACCGAACAGCAGCTTCTGCGCGTACACCGAACCGGAGGAATACACATACAGCTTGATGTCGCGCGCGTGCCAGGCGCGCAACTGCGCGGTGGCATCGGTATAGATATGCCCTTTGAAATCGCCGTTGCGGTAACCGGCCTCCCAAATCAGCCCTTGCAATGATTTCAGTGGCGTGATCTTGCGGTCTTTAGGGAAACAGCACATCCTTGACGAAGGACAGCGAGCTGGTCGTGCCTTCGATATCGGTGACCACCGCATGGATCATCATGAATTCCGCCCGCTCGGACAAGTCCTGCGCGGGCTGACTGCCAAGAGGGAGAGCTCCGCTACTCCCCCTTGGCAATCCCCCAATGGCAAGGAAGATGCGTAGCTCATAGGTGTTAACAGAACTGCGTGCCGAACTGCGGATAGCCGCTAGCGATGGCATCGCCGGTGTACTGCGCCACCCAGCCCTCGGGCGTGGTGAACAGACGGATACACTTGAAGTTCGGGTTTTCGCCCATATCGAACCAGTGCGGCGTGTTGGCCGGCACGCTGATCAGATCGCCCTTCTCGCACAGCACGCCGTACACCTTGCCGCCGGTGTGAATATAGAACAGCCCCTGACCATCGACGAAGAAACGCACCTCGAAATCGCTGTGGATGTGCTCGTCGAGAAACTTGGCGCGCAACGCGGCCTTGTCGGGATGGTTCGGATTGAGACTCACCACATCCACGGACTTGAAGCCGTATTCCTGCATCAAGCCCTCGACCTGGGTCTGATAGGCCGAAATGACGTCGTCCTGCGTGGCACTGTCGGAGAGCGCATGCGCCGCGTCCCAGCGCTCGAAGCGCACGCCCAGCGCACCGAGGCGTCGACCAATCTCGGCGCCGTCGATCAGCACTTCCGTGGGATGGCGGTCGGTTTCGGTAAAGATCGTCAGGCGGCTCATGGTTGTCGCATCCCTCGTTCGCGCAGTTCACAGTCAAACAGAAAATCGAAGGCCTCGAGATGGCGCAGCGTTTCCGCCATGTCGCGCCCCCAAGCATACAGGCCATGACCGGCAATCAGATAGCCGTACACAGGATCGTTCGCATCCAGCCACGCGTCGACCTTGGCGGCGAGCCGCGGGATGTCCTGATCGTTATCGAACACCGGCACGCGCATCGACGTCGCATGCGTAGCGTTGCCGGGAAATGCCTTGAGCAGTTCGTAGTCCACCAGCACCAGATCGTGCGCGCCGCTGCGCTGCACCGCGCGCGAGATCAACGTCGCATTCACCGAATGCACATGCAGCACCACGCCGACCTCGGGATAGCGTTGGTACAACTGTGTGTGCAGCAAGGTCTCGGCGGACGGCCGCTTGTCATTGCCAACCGCGCACCCCTGCATATCCGCGCGCATGATGCCGGCCTCGTCGAGCTGGCCCTTGTGCCGACCGGAGACCGTCAACGCGATTTCCGCCTCGTTCAATCGAGCGGAAAAATTCCCGCTGGTCGCCGGCACCCAACCGCGCGCGTGCAGTTCACGGCCCGCCTCGATCAGGGCGCGAACCTGCTGCTGCCAGAGGCTTTCATCGGCGCGTTCAGCGGGGATGGAGTGCATTGCGGATACCTGTTGCGTATGAGCGGCAGATTGTAGGGCCAGGCCGCGAGAGGAACAACCGAGCACACACGCCTAATCCAGCATTCCCTCTATGAATCACACTTCTTCCTTATCATTGGGGAATTGCCAAGGGGTAGTAGCGAAGCTCTCCCCCCTGGCAGTCAGCCGCGCAGGACTTCGTCCGAGCAGGCGGAATTCAGTTCAGCCCGCGCAGGACTTGTCCGAGCAGGGCGGAATCAATCACCCGGCCACAGCCACGCCGCGCCGCGCACACCGCTGGAATCGCCGTGCTTCGGTGCGACCAGCCGCGTGTCCACACGATCGGAGAACACATAGGCACCCCAACGACGCGGGATTTCGTGATACAGGGTTGGAATCTTGCCCATGCCGCCGCCGAGCACGATCACATCCGGGTCGAGAATGTTGATGACATGCGCGAGCGCACGGGCCATGCGGTCGTAATAACGTTCCAGCGCGGCGCGACTGGTGACTTCGCCATGTTCGGCGCGCGCCGCGATGCTCTCCGCACTCAGCGCCTCGCCAGTGTGTTGTGTGAAATCGCGCGCCAAGCCGGTGCCGGACAACCACGTTTCGATGCAGCCGTGCTTGCCGCAGTAACACGCCGAACCCGGCAGTTCATCGGCGCGCGGCCAGGGCAGCGGGTTGTGCCCCCACTCGCCGGCAATCGCATTGGGGCCGGTCAGCACCTTACGCTCCACCACAATGCCGGCGCCTGTGCCCGTGCCGATGATCACACCGAACACCACGTTCGCCCCGGCCGCCGCGCCATCGACCGCCTCGGACAGCGCAAAGCAATTGGCATCGTTGCTGATGCGCAGCGGTCGTCCGAGCCGCGCCTCTAGATCCTGCTGTAAAGGCTGCCCGTTCAGACACACCGAGTTGGAATTCTTCAGTAGTCCGGTCGCGCGCGAGATCGCGCCCGGCGTACCGATACCGACCGGTAGGCCCGTGCGTCCCAACCGCGCCTCGGCCGCCTCGACCAACCCGGCAAGGGCCGCGATGATTGCGGGATAATCGCCCTGCGGTGTCGCCACCCGCTCGCGCAGCAGCACCGTGCCGTCTTCTTCCAGGGCAATGATTTCAATCTTGGTGCCGCCGAGATCCACACCCAGGCGCATGACTTTTCCTCCGTCGCGATGCGCGTATTATCTAGCGTTCCGAATTAGCATTAAGGGTACACCATGTCCGCCTCCCCGCTGGTCACGGCCACCGAACTGGCCGAACACCTCGACGATCCCGACTGGCGCATCATCGACTGCCGCTTCGATCTCAATCAGCCCGAGACCGGCGAGGCGGCTTATCGCGAAGCCCACATCCCCGGCGCACTGTACGCGCACCTCGACCGCGATCTGTCTGGCCCAATCACACCCGCCAGCGGCCGCCATCC
>JACRMO010000023.1 GCA_016214925.1 Gammaproteobacteria bacterium | reverse complement strand
CTACAAGATAAACCTGCTCTGGAACAGGTGTTGCGCGAACTTGGTTTCGTCCAGCAGGGCACGCTTCCTGCCGAATTCTTCGCCGGGCATCATCACAGCATGCCTTTCTACCACGCGCAGTGGCACTGTTGGGTGGAGGTGCATACGGCATTGTTTCGCTCCGACAGCCCGCAGGGACAGATCGCGGCGTTCCAGCCTGCGACTTTGCAGGCCGAGCGTGTACGGCTGCCGCATGCGCACGCATCGTTATGGCGCCTGACAGATGAAGTTCAACTGGTCTACACGGCCGTGCATTGGGGTGCCAAGCTGACGGTCGTCGGCGGGTTGGTGCCGATCGTCGATATGCTATTGCTGCTGAAGAATACCGAGCATACGTTGAACTGGAACCGTGTGCTGACACTTTGTGAGAGCGTCACAGCGGCGCGTTATCTGGTGCTCATGTTGGCCTATCTGGAACGGCATCAGCTATTCACGGTACCCGCCGATGTCTGGTCAGGACTGGCGCACGGCAGGCGCAGTCTAGGCAGGCTCGGGATGAGAATCCTGCTAGCCACGATTGACGATTATATCGCCGGCGGCCGCGCCCTGGGTGGGTTTACCAGTGAGGCCATGCTGAACACGCGTTGGTACACCTTGCTGGGGGAAGGCAGTGCCCCGCGTAAATTACTGCAATTGCCTTGGCGTATCCTTTTCCCGCCGGCTACAACAGGGCGTTATACCCCCGCGCGGCATATGCGTCGGTTAGGATCGCTGCTACGCGGCGTTAGACGCTGACATTATTCATCCCGGTAACGCTTCACCAGATCGCCATAGGCATCGATACGCCGATCACGCAGATACGGCCAGATACGCCGCACCTGTTCGCTGCGCGCGAGGTCGATGTCGACCACCAAAATTTCCGGTTCATCGCAATTTGCCGTAGCCAGCAGTTCACCCTGTGGTCCCGCCACAAAACTCGTACCCCAGAAGCGGCTGCCGCTGGACTGGCCGCTGGGGTCCGTTTCCAGCCCGGTACGGTTGCACACCACGACCGGTAGTCCGTTGGCCACGGCATGCGCGCGCTGGACGGTGATCCAGGCCTCGCGCTGACGAGTCTGTTCGGCGGCGTCATCACGCGGATCCCAACCGATAGCAGTGGGGTAGAGCAGCAGCTCGGCGCCAGCCAGCGCCATCAGGATAGAATTTTTCGTAATAGCCCGGGTCGTCGGGGATGTGCATCTTGCGGTACTTGCCGGCGATACTGCCGTCGCGTTCCAGCACCACCGCCGTGTTGTGATACAACCCGGGCGCGCGGCGCTCGAACAGCGAAGCAACAATGACGATGTCCAGTTCCCGTGCCAACGCACCTAAAGCCTCGGTGCTCGGACCGGGGATGGGTTCTGCCAAGTCGAATTGCGCCGTATCCTCGGTCTGACAGAAATACAGGCTATTGTGCAGTTCCTGTAACAATACCAGCCGCGCGCCACGCTGCGCAGCCACACGGATGCCGGCGCGCATGCGTCCGAGATTTTCGTCCCGATTGCCCGTGCAGCGTTCCTGAACCAATCCGACTGTCAGTGTTCTATTCATCGCTCGAAAGCTCCAATCCTGATTCACACCAGAGGGCACAGAGTACACCGAGTTTTACATTGGAAATTCTCCGTGCGCTCTGTGTCCTTATGGTGTAAAAAATTATTCGTCCACCGCCGGCAACACACCCTGCGGCAATTGCATGGTCACGCAATGCAGACTGCCGTACTGCAAAATCAGCGCGCTGCAATCGATCGGCACGATTGCGCGATCGGGAAAACAAGCCTGCAACGCCGCCAACGCGCCGGCATCGGCCGGATCGTTATACGTCGGCACCAATACCGCGCCATTGATGACCAGAAAATTCGCATAGGTGGCCGGCAGGCGCTGGTCTTGCGCCGTGCGCTTAGGCCGCGGCCAGGGCAACGCGACCAGACGGTAGGGATGGCCGTCGCGGGTCTGCAAGCCACGTAGTTCGGCGGCCATCGCGGACAGGGCGGCGAAGTGCGGGTCCTGCGAATCGTCGCAGCCTTGATAGGCGATGGTATCGACCGCGCAAAACCGCGCCAGGGTGTCGATATGCCCGTCGGTGTCATCGCCCTCCAGGTGACCGTTATGCAGCCACAGGAAGCGATCGACACCCAGTAGCGCACGCAACCGCGCCTCCAATTCAGTTTGCGACAGCTGCGGGTTGCGCGTCGGTGCGAGCAGGCAGCTGGTGGTCGTCAGCAAGGCGCCCGCGCCGTCGGTTTCGATGCCGCCGCCTTCCAGTATCAAGTCGACCGCCGTGGTCTGTGCGGCAAAGGCGCCCGCCGCCGCCAGCCGCGGTGTGATCTGGTTGTCGAGTTCGGCAGGGTATTTGCCGCCCCAGCCGTTGAAGACGAAATCCAGCAGGCGCGTGGTGCCGTTCGTATAGACCGCGATGGGTCCATGATCACGCGCCCAGGTATCGTTGGCGGGAATGGCGTGCAGCGACACGCGTGTCATGGCCACATCGGCGGCGCTCAAACGGTCACGCACGTGCTGACAGTGTGCGCTGTCGTAACAACTGATTATCAGCCGTTCGCGCAGCGCCACTTCGCGGGCGATGGCGATGAACACCGGCTCGACTTGCACGAGATAGGGCGCCCAATCGCCACGGTCGTTCGGCCAGGTCAACAGGACGCCGTCCTGCGGCGCCCATTCAGCGGGGAAGTGGATATGTGTCATGGGATCATTCAGCGCCGCGCCGGTGCGCACGGCAGTGGTTTTAGGCGGGTTTAACGGTGGACGACCGCATGCAGCACGGTGTCGCCCTCGAAGTACACCGTGAAGCCGGCGTAGACCCAGCGGGTGATTGGCGGCTGTCCGATGCCGGGTTCCTTGGAGTTCTGCGTACCGAAGCGTGCCTCGACATCTGCCATGGACTGACCCTTGGCCGGGCATTCGACACCGGCGGACTGACGGACCGCGTCGATGACCAGGGTATCCGCATGGCTTGCCGTGATACCGCCCAAGCCGAGGCCGGCCGTGACGGCAGCCGTAAAAAAAAGTCCCCGTGCCGACATAAACCGATCTCCCGAATGTACTGTGCGCGCACTATAACACCCTGGAACATCGGGCGAAATCCTGAACAACCCTCGGCCCGGCCGAGAGTCGCTCTATCAAGTCTGGGCCACGGCCGTCGACACAGAGGCATGCATAACGGGGCGCGAAGTTTCGGTGTGGTCTTGAGCGGCAGCCTGATGCTGGCGGTGGCCACGGCGTGTGCCGGTGAAACCCGATATGGTGCGCGCCTGGATCAGTCCCTCTGGCGTCTGCAGGCGAGCCGTACGCAGTGCAGATTAAGCCACACCATCCCGGAGTACGGTCAGGCGCGCTTTATCCGTCGTCCGGGTGAAAGATTCAGCTTCAGTATCGATCTGCCTGCTGATGCCACCCTGGCTGAATCCGCCGTTATTCGTGCCGTGCCTCCGCCTTGGAAACACGATGCACTGGAACAGGATCTGAGCCTGTACCCGGTCCCGCTCAGCGCCGGCACCCTGGAACTGAACGAGGCGGACGCGCATGCGCTGTACGCGGCGCTCGAAACCGGTATGTTCGTCTCGAAATCGCCTATCGGCCTGGTACGGATATGGTGGTCGAGCTGTCCGCCGTCCGCTTCCTGGAGGTCGCCGATGACTTCCGGGCCTGCGAGGCAGCGCTATCCAAGCCTGCTGTCGCCACGGCCAAAACCCGCGCCGTCAAATCGCAGACAAGCCACGCCGGTTCGTCGGGGAAGAGCCGGTCGTTGGGCAGCCCCGAAACGGAATCGGCAAGCGCTATTCCGACTGACATGGCCATCGCCGATGCCACCGTGAAATTCGAAGGCGCAGACAACAAATTCTCCGAGACGGTACTGATTACACTGACCGGCATTGCCCGCGAATTTATTCTGCAGAAGCGCCATGCGGCGTTACGGATCGTCATCAGTGGCAGCGCCGCATCGGAAACCATGTATCTGCGGCGCACGGCGGACGTGAAGATTTATCTGGTCAATCAGGGCCTGCCGCCCAGCCGTATCCAGATATTGGAGCGCGGCAAGGTTCCCGAGGGAAAAAATGTCCAGCCAGAGGCAGCGGACAATAACGTGCTGCACGTGCATTTGCTGCGCTAGTAACCCGCGCTGGTCAGGTTATTCTTCTCCCGCCGATTCTTCGTACGCGGCCAGTGTCACGCCGCAAGACAGCAGATAATCGCGCAGATGGCGGATTTCCTGTTTGGTGCAAATACCGCTGTGATGCGGTCGATGCAGATGCCCTTCGATTTTATTCAACATCACATGCACACGCGCACCGTGCGCCGACGCGACCGTGGCGCCCAGATGATGCAGCAGAGACTCGATTTCGCGCCAATGGATGTTGCCACTGACCGGCTCCTGCAGAATGCCTTGTAGCAAGCGTTCGTATTTGTGGCTCATCACGCAGTCTCCAAAGGCCGCTTTCCGACAGTTTGGTCAATACTCGGATGACGGCATGAACTCCGCCATGACCTGGAGCATGCCCGGACGCCGCCGGCGACAGCTTGAGAGAAGTCCTACTGCCACCGGGCGCTTTGTGGTTTAATGCCGCCCCATGTTTCGTCCCTACCAACTCTATATCGGCCTGCGTTACACCCGCGCCAAGCGGCGTAACCATTTTATTTCCTTTATCTCGGCGATTTCCATGCTCGGCATCGCGCTGGGTGTCACCGCCTTGATCACCGTCTTGTCGGTCATGAACGGCTTCGAAAACGAACTGCGCACCCGCATCCTGGGGATGGCCGCGCATATGCAGGTGATGGGTTATGCGGGCGGGCTGGCCGACTGGCGCGACATCGCCAAGATCGCCGACGCCGATCCCGATGTGATCGGCAGTGCGCCCTACGTCGAGGCCGAGACCATGCTCAGCCTGGGTAACCGCGTCAGCGGCACCATCCTGCGCGGGGTGCTGCCCGAGGCCGAACCGTCGGTTTCGGATGTCGGCAAACACATGAAGGCCGGGGCACTGACCGATCTGAAACCGGGTGAATACGGCATCGTGCTCGGCAGCGAACTGGCGAACATGATCGGCGCGCAGGTCGGCGATAAGATCACCGTGGTCAGTCCGCAGGCGAGCATCACGCCGGTGGGCACCTTGCCGCGACTGCGGCGTTTCACCGTGGTCGGCCTGTTCGAGGTCGGCATGTACGAATACGATCGCGGTGTCGCGCTGGTGCATGTCGACGATGCGGCGAAACTTCTACAACTCGGCGACCGCGTCAGCGGCGTGCGCTTGAAACTCGCCGACATGTTCAATGTGGCGGCGGTCACACAGGCACTCACCGCAACGCTGCCCGCCGAAACGCGCGTCACCGACTGGACGCGTCAGCACGCCAATTTTTTCAGCGCCGTGCAGACCGAGAAACGCGTCATGTTCGTGATCCTCGCGCTGATCGTCGCGGTGGCGGCGTTTAATATCGTCTCCACCCTGGTGATGGTGGTGACGGACAAACAGGCCGATATCGCCATCCTGCGCACGCTTGGCGCGACACCGGGCTCGGTCATGATGGTGTTCATCGTGCAGGGCACCATCATCGGCGCCATCGGCACCTTGCTCGGCATGGTCGGCGGCGTGGTGCTCGCGCTCAACGTCGAGACCATCGTCCCGGCCATCGAACACTTGTTCGGCGTGCATTTCCTGTCTCCGGACGTGTACTACATCAGCAAGCTGCCCTCGCAATTGGAATGGACCGACGTGACCCGCATCACCGGCGTTGCCTTCTTTATGAGCATGCTGGCCACCTTGTATCCGGCCTGGCGCGCCTCGCGCACTCAACCGGCGGAGGCGCTGCGCTATGAATGACGCCGCGACCGCCGTGGTGGCCTGCCGTAATCTAAGCAGAACCTTCGCCGAGGGCGGCCTGCGCGTCGATGTCCTGCGCGGTGTGGATTTCACAGTAAACGCAGGGGAACGCGTCGCCATCATCGGCGCGTCCGGCAGCGGCAAGAGCACATTGTTGCACCTGCTCGGCGGTCTCGATCAGGCGACCACCGGCAGCATCAGCGTCGCCGGTCAGGACATGGCGCAGCTTAACGACGCCGCGCGCGGACGCCTGCGCAATCAAGCGCTCGGCTTCGTCTACCAGTTCCATCATCTGCTGCCGGAATTCACCGCACTGGAAAACGTCGCCATGCCGCTGCTGATCCGCGGTCTGAGCGTTGCCGAAGCGCGTAGCAAGGCAAGCGACATGCTGACCCGTGTCGGCCTCGGCGAACGTGTGCGGCACAAGCCGGGCGAACTCTCCGGCGGCGAACGCCAACGCGCCGCCGTCGCGCGTTCGCTGGTCACGCATCCGCAGTGCGTGCTCGCCGATGAACCCACCGGCAACCTCGACCGTCGCACCTCGCATTCGGTCTACGAACTCATGCTGGAATTGAATCAGCTGCTGAACACCAGCTTCGTGATCGTCACCCACGACCATGAACTCGCCGGTCGCATGGACCGGGTGCTGGAACTGCGCGACGGGCAGTTGTACCCGCGTTAAAGCTCCAGGTTCACGCCGCGCGTTGCCTCCGATAGCCGCCTCGGCTATGCTCGACCCACGCAAGGAATGCGTACCGACCCAGAGTTAGGAACGTGGGAGCCGAGCATGTCCTCACCCGTCCAACACTCCCCGCACCGCCACGCCTACAGCGTCGACGATTACTACCGAAAGAATTTGTCTCTGGTACCTATTTTCCTTCGGTGGAGAAACGGAGCTGAGTTTGGTAGCCTGAGCGTATGAAAGTTGCGGCCATAGAACACCCCAGAGAACGGCAGGAGGAACTTGGACAGTTCCTCACCGCCGCCCCTGTGGCCGACTTCATGGCATCAATGTTCGGACCACTCCCAAGAACGGTGCGGTTACTGGATGCGGGCGCGGGCGCGGGCGCACTCACCTTGGCTTTCGTCTCTCGGTGTTGTGAAAAGGGCGTTAGCGTGAATGCCATCGACGCGACACTTT
>JACRMO010000066.1 GCA_016214925.1 Gammaproteobacteria bacterium | reverse complement strand
GTCGGCTACAGTCCCGAGCGTATCAATCCGGGCGATAAGGAACATCGCGTCAGCAGCATTCTGAAAGTCACGTCGGGTTCCACGCCGGAGGCGGCCGATTTCGTCGACGCGCTGTACCGCAAGATCATCACCGCCGGCACGCACAAGGCCAGCAGCATCCGCGTTGCCGAAGCGGCCAAGGTCATCGAGAACACCCAGCGCGACGTCAACATCGCACTCATCAACGAACTGGCACTGATCTTCGAACGTCTCGGCATCGACACCGAAGACGTGCTCAAGGCCGCCGGCACCAAATGGAATTTCCTGCCGTTTCGTCCCGGTCTGGTCGGTGGTCACTGCATCGGCGTCGATCCGTATTATCTGACCCATAAAGCTACCGAGATCGGCTATCACCCCGAGGTGATCCTGGCCGGCCGGCGCATCAACGACAGCATGGGCGCGCATGTCGCCGAGCGTGTCGTGAAACTGATGACACAGAAGCGCATTCATGTCGCCGGTTCCAATGTGCTGATCATGGGCCTGACCTTCAAAGAGAACTGCCCGGACCTGCGCAATACCCGTGTCGTCGATGTGATCGAGGAGTTCAAGGGTTATCACGCCAATGTGGATGTGTACGATCCCTGGGTCGATCCGCAGGAAGCGCAGCACGAATACGGCCTGACGCCGGTCAAGGAACCCAAGGCCGGGCAGTATGATGCGATTATTCTCGCGGTTTCACATCATCAGTTCCTTGAACTGGGCACCGCCAAGATCCGCGCCTTCGGCAAACCCGACAGTGTGTTGTTCGACGTGAAATACGTCCTGCCCGCCACCGAGGTCGACGGTCGTCTGTAAGATCGCGCATTCAAATCATGAGGACAGCATGAAAGTCTTAATCACGGGTACCGCCGGATTTATCGGTTCCAATCTGGCCATGCGTCTGCTCGAACGCGGCGACGAAGTCATCGGCATCGATAATCTCAACGATTATTACGACGTCAATCTGAAGAAGGCGCGTCTGGCGCGTGTCGCGAAGTATCCGGGTTTCACCGATGTGCGCGTGAATCTGGAAGACCGCGCCGCCATCGCCGAGGTCTTCGCCAAACACAAACCGAACCGCGTGGTGAATCTCGCCGCGCAGGCCGGCGTGCGTTATTCGCTGGAGAATCCGCATTCGTATGTGGATACGAATATCGTCGGATTCGTGAATATTCTCGAAGGCTGCCGCCACAACGGTGTCGAGCATCTGGTGTATGCCTCCAGCAGCTCCGTGTACGGCGCCAACACCAAGATGCCGTTCTCTGTGCATCAGAACGTCGATCATCCGGTAAGCTTGTACGCCGCCAGCAAGAAGGCCAACGAACTGATGGCGCACACCTACAGCCATTTGTTCCGGCTACCGACCACCGGTCTGCGCTTCTTCACGGTGTACGGTCCTTGGGGTCGCCCGGACATGGCGCTGTTCATGTTCACCAAGAACATCCTCGCCGGCAAACCCATCGACGTGTTCAACTACGGTAAACACCGCCGCGATTTTACCTACATTGATGACATCGTCGAGGGCGTGATCCGCATACTCGATCGTATCCCCGCGCCGAACCCGGCCTGGAGCAGCGATGCGCCCGATTCCGCCACCAGTAACGCGCCCTATAAACTCTACAACATCGGCAATAACCAGCCGGTCGAGCTGATGCACTACATCAAGGTACTGGAAGATTGCCTGGGTAAGAAGGCGGAGATGAATTTGCTGCCGTTGCAGCTCGGCGATGTGCCGGACACCTATGCCGATGTCGAGAGCTTGGTGAAGGATGTCGGCTACAAACCGGCGACCTCGGTCGAGGATGGCATCGCGCGGTTCGTGGCGTGGTATCGGGAGTATTTCAAAGTCTGAACTCTGTAGGGCGCAGGACGCTGCGCCATTGCGCCCTACATTATCCCCACGATATCCGAATGGACGTGCGGGTCTGACCTGCGGCATTTAGAATCGTAGATTCATCCCGGCGTTGATTTCCACCTGGCCGAAACCGCTGCTCTGGATGCGGGCGACACACGCGCCATTACCGCAGAAAACTTCAGCGTCGGTATCCATCATCGTGGCATAGCCGCGCGCTTCGATGCGCAAACCGAGATTGGGGCTGACGAAGTATTTATAGCCACCGGCGAGCTGTAGCAGAAAGCGCGTTTCGGCATCGTAGGTGGAATCTTGCGGATCCAGATAGGCGATGCCGACCGTCGCGCTTATGTAAGGTTGCACGCGCGCATCCCGCCAGACATACGCGCCACCGGCCGCCAGATAATCCACATTCAGGTCGAACTGGCGATTGCCGGAGAAGGTGGGGCCGAGCTGCAGTTCGGTCTCCTGATGGCTGTAGACGAATTCCCATTGTGTGTTGGCATCGTGGTCGATGTTGATGACCAGTCCGGAACTCGGACCTTCGTCGAGATCCAGGGTTTCCTGGGTGGCGGGATCTTCGAATGAACCGCCGGATCTGTAACCGACCATCGGCGTGATTTCGATGCCGTGCTCGGTGTTTTGTGCGGCATGGACCGTCGTCGTGACGAGCAGCGTTACGGCAGCCAGGGTCAATCGTATTTGCAGACAGCCTAAGTGTGAGAGCGTAGCTGT
>JACRMO010000097.1 GCA_016214925.1 Gammaproteobacteria bacterium | reverse complement strand
CGCAAGAATTATTTCTATCCCGATCTGCCCAAGGGCTATCAGATCAGCCAGTACGAACTGCCCATCGTGCAACATGGGACGTTGGATATCGAACTCGAAGACGGCAGCACCAAACGCATCGGCGTGACCCGCGCGCACCTGGAAGAGGATGCCGGCAAGTCCTTGCACGAGGATTTTCACGGTCAGACCGGCATCGACCTGAATCGCGCCGGCACGCCGCTGCTGGAAATTGTCTCCGAGCCGGATATGCGCTCCGCGAAGGAAGCGGTCGCGTACATGAAAAAGATTCACTCGCTGGTGCGTTATCTGGAAATCTGCGACGGCAATATGCAGGAAGGTTCGTTCCGCTGCGACGCCAATGTATCGGTGCGTCCGAAAGGCCAGAAGGAATTCGGCACCCGCGCCGAGATCAAGAACATCAACTCGTTCCGCTATGTCGAGAAGGCGATCAACTTCGAAGTCGAACGTCAGATCGAAGTGATCGAGAACGGCGGCAAGATCGTCCAGGAGACGCGTCTGTACGATGCCAACAAGGACGAGACCCGTTCCATGCGCGCCAAGGAAGAGGCGAACGACTACCGCTATTTCCCCGACCCGGATCTGCTGCCAGTCGAACTCGACGATGCGTTCATCGAGCAAGTGCGCGCGACACTGCCGGAACTGCCGGATGCGAAAAAGCTGCGCTTTGTCGAGCAGTACGCGTTGTCCGCCTACGACGCCGCCGTGCTTACCGCCACGCGCGAGTTGGCCGATTACTATGAGTCGGTCGTGAAGGCGGTCGGCAGCGAACCGAAGCTCTGCGCCAACTGGGTGATGGGTGACGTTTCCGGGTTCCTCAACAAGGACAACAAAGAGATCGGCGATTCGCCGGTGAGTTCGACGATGTTGGCCGGCATGATTCAGCGCATCCTCGACAACACCATCTCCGGCAAGATCGCCAAAGACGTGTTCGAGGCGATGTGGAACGGCGAGGGCGATGCGGATGCCGTCATCGACAAGAAGGGTCTGAAACAGATCACCGATACCGGCGCCATCGAGGCCGCAATCAAAGACATCATGGACAAAAATCCGAAACAGGTCGAAGGCTATCGCGCCGGCCAGGACAAACTGCTCGGCTTCTTCGTCGGCCAGGTCATGAAGGTCATGGGCGGCAAGGCCAATCCCGCGCAGCTCAACGAGCTGCTGAAGAAGTTATTGGCGGGTTGATACGCATTCGCCGCCATCGAGCGAAGCACCATGCCCCAACGCGACAGTGATGTCTTAAGCCGATTCGTCTTCGAGCGTACCAATGTGCGCGGCGAGCTGGTGCATCTCGACGCGACCTGGCGTGCGATTCTGGAACGCCGCGACTATCCCGAACCCGTGCGCGAACTGCTCGGCCAGGCGATGGTCGCGGCGGCATTGCTCATCACCACCATCAAGTTCAACGGTTCGCTGATCCTGCAAATCCAGGGCGAAGGCCCGGTATCGCTGATTGTGGTGCAAGCCAAATCCGACCGTACCCTGCGTGGGCTGGCGCACTGGACCGATCCTGTATTGCCCGGCCCGCTTGCGCAACAGGTCGGCAACGCCCGGCTCGCCATCACCCTCGATCAGGGCGGCGACCGCGAGCGCTATCAGGGCATCGTCTCGTTGGAAACCGAGGAAGACCTCGCCCACGCATTGGAAGACTATTTCGCCCGCTCCGAACAGCTCGCCACACGTTTATGGTTGAGTGCCAACGACGAACGTGCCGCCGGCATGCTGTTGCAGGCGCTGCCCAGTGAGACCGAAGACGCCGACGCCTGGAATCGCACGGTGCAACTTGCCGATACGCTGAGCGATCGGGAATTGCTGGAACTGCCGCAACGCGAAGTGCTGCGCCGCCTCTTCCATGAAGAAGACGTGCGCCTGTTCGAGCCGGAGCCGGTGAGCTTCCGTTGCACCTGCACGCGCGAACGCATCGAGACCGTGCTGCGCAGTCTGGGATACGCCGAGGTGCGCGGCATCATCGCCGAGCAGGGACGGGTGAGTGTCGATTGCGAGTTCTGCAATCAGAACTATGTGTTCGATCCGGTGGATGTGGAGAAGTTGTTTGCGGCGGCGGATCATCAGCCGACGGTGCCGAGGACGCGGCATTGATCGGGGCTCGTCGTCGAGCGTATCCCGTCATTGGGCGAATATCGTCATTGCGAGCGCAGCGAAGCAATCTCCTGGTGCGGAGGGCGGTCTTTTCTCTTGGCCTTTGTTCCGCACGGGCTACACACTTGGCCTTTATTTCGCCCCTTGCTGGGGCGAGTCACTTTTCTTTGCGCCGCCAAAGAAAAGTAACCAAAAGAAAGGCGGCCCGGAGGCTGGGTTTCAAAGGGGGTCAGACCCGCGAATGCGGCTCTGACCCCCTTTGAAACTTCCCTGCGCTTCTCGGTGCAATCGGCGCGCGCCGAACTCGCCGCCCTATAAAGCAGGGCGGCTCAGACATGCGGCGCGCTTTCCCCGATTGCCCCTGCGATGCTCGGCTGCGCCTACGGGGTTGGGGTGCAATTCTGGTGATGTATGCAGTACTGTGTCTTTAGGGGGCGGGGTGAAGAACCAATACTTTGGCGACATCAACGATTACCGTAAATACGGCCTCATTCGCTCAATCCTCCGTGCCGGTGATTTTCGTCTGCTGGTAGCATGGATGCTTACGCCCGATGACGATAGTAATGATGGCAATATTGTCGAATATTTGGCGAAGCCTAAGCAGTGGAAGAACTTCGATCCGACTCTGTATGAGGGATTGCAGCGTCTCATGAGGCCAGATGCCAGACGTAGCGTGGGATTGATTGAAAGTGCAAGCTTGCTGCCAAGCGCAAATTATTATTCCAGAACCGTTCCGGATGCCGCCGCAGATCGTAGTCAGTGGATGCGGGATCTGATTGCCGCCTCTGGCATATCCGACCTTGTCTTCCTTGATCCTGATAATGGTTTTGAAGTTAAGGCCAGACCATATGGCAGAAAGCGATCTTCCAAGTATGTAT
>JACRMO010000096.1 GCA_016214925.1 Gammaproteobacteria bacterium | reverse complement strand
TCCGGATCGAGCACTTCCAACAGCGCCGAGGCCGGATCGCCCTGATAGGAGGCGCCGATCTTGTCGATCTCGTCAAGCATGATCACCGGATTGGCAACACCCGCTTCCTTGATCGCGTGGATGAACTTGCCGGGCATCGCGCCAATATACGTGCGTCGATGGCCTTTGATCTCCGCTTCGTCGCGCATGCCGCCGACACTGAACCGGTAGAACTTCCGTCCTAATGTATTCGCGATCGAACGCCCGATAGAAGTCTTGCCCACGCCCGGTGGTCCGACCAGCAGCAGAATCGAACCGGCGACTTCGCCCTTGAGACTGCCCACGGCGAGGAATTCGATGATGCGGTCCTTGACGTCTTCCAGGCCGTCATGATCGGCATCCAGCACCGTGCGCGCGTGTTTCAGGTCCAGATTGTCCGTGGAGTGTTTCCCCCAGGGCAGACAGGTCAGCCAATCCAGATAATTGCGCGTCACCGTATATTCCGGCGAGCCGGATTCGAGAATCGACAGCTTCTGCATCTCCTCGTCGATGCGTGTCCGCGCACTGTCGTTGAGAGTGAGCGTTTCCAGCCGTTCCTGAAACCGGTCCAGATCCGCGCTGCGATCGTCCTTGGCGATGCCCAGTTCCTGCTGGATGGTCTTGAGCTGTTCGCGCAGGAAAAACTTGCGCTGCTGATCGGTCATCTTCTCTTCGACCTTCTCACGGATCTGGGTCTGCAACTTGGCGACTTCCAATTCCTTGCGGATCAGGATCAGCACTTGCTTCATGCGATCCAGCACCGGGAAGGTTTCCAATACTTCCTGAAGATCGCGGCCGGGAGCTGTGGTCAGACTGGCGGCGAAATCCGTCAGCGTCGAGGGTTCATTGGGATTGAAACGGTTGAGGAAGAACTTCAGCTCCTCGCTGTAGAGCGGGTTGAGCGGTACCAACTCCTTGAGGGTATTGATGATGGCGATGGCATACGCCCGCAGTTCATCTTCATTGCCGAGCACATCGTCGGGATATTCCACGCGCGCCAGAAACGGCGGCTGCTCCGACAGCCATTCGACAATGCGCACGCGCCGCAGACCTTCGGCAATGAACTGGAGTTTTCCAGAGTTGCGCACCGGATGATGCATACGCACGATCGTGCCGATCTGCGCGAAATCCGCCGGCGTGGCGAGGTCGGCATCCGTCTTGTCGGTCATTACCAAGCCGACCATGTGGTGTTCCGTCGCGCCGATGGCCTTGACGGTATCCATCCATGGCTCATCGTTCATCAGCACTGGCACACCCTGCGCGGGGAAAAACGGCCGCTCGGTAACCGGCAGCAGATACAAGGTATTGGGTAGCGAGGCGGAGGGCAGAGCGAGTTCCGAGCGGGGTTGTTCCGCGGCGGATTCGTTGACGAGTTCAGCGTCGATAGGGTCGTGGTCAGTCATGGTTGCGGCCGTTGCTCTTGTTGTGGTCAATACCCGCCCGCGGGCGGCGCTCTGTTGCACAACAGATGGGTGCGGCGGCGGCTGATTTCAAGTCGAGCGGGGAAGACTGGCTAGACCAATCCCGCAAACGGCTGCACCTCAACCAATTCACCCGCATGAACACCTGTGGATTCGGCGGGAAGAATGATGAAGCAATTGGATTTACTCATCGAAGTCAGTACATGCGAGCCCTGGCGTCCGGTGGTGGTCACGGCCAGCGTGCCGTTGGCATCCGTGTGCAGGATGCCGCGCTGATACTCCAAGCGGCCGATTTCCTTCTTGAGTGTCACCGCGCACGGCACACGCACGATCAGATTCGGTGGTGTTTGCATGCCCAGCATCTTCTGCAAGGCCGGTTGCACGAATTCATAGAAGGTCGCCATCACCGACACCGGATTGCCCGGCAGGCCGAAGAAGATCGCAGCGCCGAGTTTGCCGAAGGCGAGTGGTTTACCTGGTTTCATGGCGATCTTCCAGAAATCCACCTGACCGAGTTCACCGAGTGTCTGTTTGACGAAATCCGCTTCGCCGACCGATACGCCGCCGGAGGTGATGACGACATCCGCAATTGCTGCTGCAGCATGGAAGGCGGTGCGGATGGCATCGCGGTCGTCGCGGATCACACCGAGGTCGAGCAGTTCCACGCCCAGACGCGTGAGCATGCCGTGCAGGGTGTAACGGTTGCTGTCGTAGATCTGCCCGGCTTCCAAGGGCTCGCCGAGACTCTTCAGTTCATCGCCGGTGGAGAAGAACGCCACGCGCAACCGACGGTGCACGCGCACCTCGGCGATGCCGAGCGAGGCGAGCACGCCGAGTTCGGCCGGCAACAAGTGTTTGCCGGATTCGAGTACCGTCGAACCCACGGCCATATCTTCACCGGCCTGGCGCACGTTCTCGCCGGGCTTATGGCCTGCACTTACCACGATGTGCTCGCCGTCGACCTGAACGCGCTCCTGCATGAGCACCGTGTCCGCGCCGTCGGGCATGGCCGCACCGGTCATGATGCGCACCGCTTCGCCTGCGTTGACCTGACCGGCGAATGGCGCGCCCGCCATGGCGCGGCCGATCACACGCAGTCGCGCAGTATCACTCATCGGCAGATCAGTGCCGCGCAGTGCATAGCCGTCCATCGCCGAATTGGTGTAGGGCGGCACGTTGATGGTGGAAATCACCGGTGCCGCGAGGATGCGACCGAGTGCCGTGCGGATCGGCAATTGTTCCGTGCCGTGGATCGGTGTGATCAACGCATCAATGCGTTGGCGCGCCTCGGTGACGCTCAACAGGCCTTTGGGGGCGGCACTGGGATCGCGGGTCGTGTCGTTCATGATTCAGAGTCCACTGATTTAGAGTCCGGTGGGATCAATGTCGTTGTTGCAGTAGTCCACGATGAAGGCGGCGACCGCTTCCGGATCATTGATATCCAAGCGCGACAGCGCGGTATCCACGGGCGTGTCGCTGGCAATGGCAATGATGGCGTCGTCGTCCGGGAACAGCAAGGGCTTGCCCACGGCCGCGCGGTGCAGTTCGAGCTTGGGGAAACGCTCATGCTTGAAGCCTTCCACCAGGATCAGATCGAGTTTGCCGCGATCCAAGTGAGCGAGCATGTCCCACAGCGACACGTCGCCGTCTACCGGGTTTATATCGAACGCATGATGCGCGTGTTTGAGCATGCCCACGCGCAGCCCTTGCGCGCGCAACAGCGGCAACAGCTTCGTCAACAAAGTGGTCTTGCCGGTGCCGCTCCAGGCGGCAATGCCGAGCACCGGCGGATTGTGCAACAGAGCGTTCATTTATCTGCCTCTTGTCTATCCTTGCACGTGTAGGAGCGGACTCGGCCCGCGAACAGCTTCGATTACCCTCAAGCCGTTCGCGGCCAATGCCCCAGGGCAGCTTCTCGGCGCTGCGCGCCTCACTTTCAGGCCGCTCCTACAAGGCAGTATCAACCAGTCGCGCCGCACATGCGGCCAGTTCCTCGGGTGTATTGAGGTTGACGAACCATTCCGGATGATCGCTACACTCGACCTGCGCGGCGGGCAGGGTGCGCAACCAGTCGCGCACCGCGCGGCTGCCTTGATCCAGATAGGCGCGCAGCGAGGCCAGCACATCACGGTGCAGCAAGGCGAAGGTCGACTGTATCTGCTCACTCTCGACGGGTACCGCCGCCGGAACTTTCTGCGTATGGCAGGCGCCTATCAAACGTGCCAGCAGTTGCGCATCGACCTGCGGTGCGTCGCAGGGCACGACCCAGAGCCAGTCCGTCGTGCAGTGTTCAAGACCGCGCGCGATCCCCGCGAGCGGGCCGGGGTAATCGGGTTCCGCATCACCGAGCACGGGATAACCGTAGCGGCGGTACTCGTCGAAATTGCGGTTGGCACTGATGAGAACCGCATCCACGCACGGCGCGACACGCGCCAGGACATGCGCGATCAGCGGTCGCCCGGCGCAATCGAGCAAACCCTTGTCACTGCCGCCCATGCGCGAGGCTTGGCCGCCGGCGAGGATCAGGGCAGTTGTCGATGAAGGGGACTGGTCGGGCATGTGTGTGGATCAGCGTTGTGTTCACGGAGCACGGACTGAAAGTCTAACATAGCCCCTGCCGGCGCCCGGCATGGTGCTACAATCCCTGCATCTCAACACGGAGAACAAGGCCATGACACGCTTCGCACGGATCGTATTGCTGTTGGTCACAACCGGCTTTTGGGGTTCGGCCGCTGCCGCCGAGAACGACCTTCAGTACAACCAGGTCCGCTTCCAGGCGGCCGCCAGCGAGTCGGCCGCCAACGACCGCATGCAGGCCGTGCTCACCGTACAGGACGAGGACGACGACGCGGCGCAATTGGCCGACCGCATCAACAAGGCCATGGCCTGGGCGCTCGAACAGAGCAAAGGCCACAAGGGCATCGATGTGCGCAGCGGCGGCTACTCGACCCAGCCCGTGTACAACAAGAACGCCCTGAGCGGTTGGCGTGCCAGCCAGCAACTGATACTGGAAGGCGGCGACTTCAGCCAGATCGGCAAACTCATCGGTGTACTGCAACAGCGCCTGCAATTGACCACAGTCGGTTTCAGCGTCGCGCCCAACACCCGCGCCGCTGTAGAACGCAAGCTCATCGACCAAGCGCTGGACAGCTTCAAGCAACGCGCCGAGCAGGTGCGCAAGAACATCGGCACGCCGGGTTATCGCATCGTCGAGATCAATATCATGACCGAGGATATGCCAGTGCAGCCGATGCCGGTCATGCGTGCCGAGGCGGCGAGCTACAAGTCAGTTGCCGAACCCAGCTTCGAAGGCGGCAACAGCGATGTGCGAGTGAGTGTGCAGGGGTTGGTGCAATTGCAGTGAGTGGCTACGGCCGCACCCACTCCGGTAACGCAATCGTCACCTGATCGGCGAGATCGGGTTCCCCGCAGTGCGCAAGAATCTCCGCGCGGGCTCGGTCGCGCAGAGACACAAGCCCCGCCCAACTGTTGTCGTCGCTCGGAATCGGCGCGCCGACCCACACGGTGACGCGGCCAGGGCGCGGGCGGCGCGACTCGCCGCGCAGGATGGCGCGGCTGCCGCGCACGGCGATGGGCACCACTGGCGCGCCGCTGGCGGCGGCGACTTTGAACGCACCCAATCTAAACGGGCGTAGACCCGGCGCGGCGGTGAAGGTCGCCTCGGGGAAGAACACCACACCGTCACCCTGATGCACGCGCGCCAGCAGGCGCTCGGCATCGTCCACACTCTGGCGCACATCGTCGCGCGCGACGAACTCGGTGCCCAGGCGTTGCAGCACATGGCCGAGATAGCGTGTCTTGAGACTGCGTTTGGCGACGAAGTGCAGCGGCACATCCACCGCCGCGGCGAGAATCATCGCATCCATATAACTCGCGTGATTGGATACCAGCACCAGCGGCCGGTCGTGCGGCAGGCGGGTGGTGTCGGCGCGGCGCACGCGGATGCCGGCGAGCGTCAGACAGATGCGCGCGGCGGTACGCGCGATGAATTGCGCCAGGCGTCGATTCGGCAGCAGCAGGATCAGCAACGCGGCCGGTATGCCGCAGAGAATGAGACACGCCCAGGCATAAATGACATAGAGATGTTCCGTCGCGGTGATCAGGCCGCGATGCAGGGTGGTGCCGAGTCCATGGCGCAGCAGGCGAAAACGTTCGTACCAGTAACGGCGCCGTTGCACACCGGCGTCGGTGAACGCGCCCTGTTCGTAAAGTTGCCGACATTCGACGCGGCGGATCTTGCCGCTGGAGGTCTTGAGCACGCTGCGCGGTGGCGCGAGCAGGACATGATCGGGACGGCTGCCGGTGAGTGGCTGGCGAATACCGCCACGGCGTTCTTGCGGATGCCGTTGAGATTGCCGACCGCCTGTTCGAGTTCGTAGGGATAGATGTTGCGGCCGGCGCGGATGATTAAATCTTTTGCGCGACCGGTGATGAAGGCCTCGCCGTCGGCGAGATAGGCGAAGTCGCCAGAGTCGCGCCAGTCGCCGTGCATCAATGAAGCAGTAGCTTCCGCATTGCGGAAGTAGCCGCGCGCCGCCGACGGTCCGCGGAATTGCAAGCGGCCCTGCCTGCGTTCGGGGAGTTCGCGACCCGCATCGTCGACGATGCGAATGAAATGCCACGGCAAGGCGCGGCCCCCGCTGACGAAGTGCAGTGCATCCGGCGCCGTACTCGGCACGGCCTGACCTTCGCGGGTGAAGCGTTCGCGATCGACGGCATCCACGCGCGCGCCGCGATGGAGGGGCGGAAAGGCCAGGCCCACTGCGTTCTCCGCCAAGCCATACACTGGTGTCATCGCTGTGCGTGCGAAGCCGTAGGGCTCGAATTTGCGACAGAATTGTTCCAGCGTCTCCGGGTGTACCGGCTCGGCGCCGTTGAAGGCCAGACGCCAGCGGCTGAGATCGATGCCGGCGAGCTCGGCATCGTCCAAACGCGCGGCGCACAATTGATAGGCGAAGTTGGGCGCGGCCGACAGCGTACCGCTGTGACGGTGCAGTGCATGCAGCCAACGGATAGGTCGTGCGATGAAACTCAGCGGCGACATGAGTATCAACTGCATGCCGTAATAGAGACTGCCGAGACAGGCGCCGATCAGGCCCATATCGTGATACAGCGGCAACTAGCTGACGAATATGTCGTCGCTGGTGGCGGCGGCGGCCTCACCCATGGCGCGCACATTGGCGAGCAGATTGGCATGCGTGAGCATCACGCCCTTGGGTTGGCCGGTGCTGCCGGAGGTGTACTGAATAAGGCCGAGGTGTTCCGACGTGATTGGCGCGGGCGGCGCGGATTCGCCGCTGCGCAGTTCGGCCACGCTAACGATCGCGCGCAGCGTCGAGCACTGGCTGCGCAACAGGCGTGTGTAGTCGCGCGCCTCGTCGACGCTGATCAGCAAGGGCGCCTGTGCGTTGTCGAGAATGCCGATCTGGCGGCGCAGATGATCTTCCAGTTGCGCGCGGCTGGCGGGCGGATACAAGGGCGCCGGCACCGCGCCGGCGAGTAGGATGCCGTAGAAGGCGAAGAAAAATTCCAGGCTGCTCGGCAGCATCAGCGCGATCACTTGGCCGGGCTGCACCTCGCGTTCGATCAGACCGCCGGCGACTTGCGCTGCGCCGGCGTAGAGTTCGCCGAAGTTCAGTGTCTCGCTACGATCATCGCCAGCGTAGAACGTGAGATAAGGGCGTTGCGCATGCTGGGTGCCGTGAGTGCGGTCTTCACCCCGAGCAGGTGCAGCAATTCCATCGGTGTCTGTGCGCCCAGCGCTGCGTCTTCGGCGGCGGTCAGGCCCAGCTCGCGTTCGATGCGTAACAGCAATTCGACACGCGCCAGACTGTCCAGTCCGAGATCCTGCTCCAAGCGGCTGGCGAGCGTGACCACCGGCGCGGCCCGGCCCGGGTGCAGTTCCTGCACCAGGCGCGTGAGCAGCGCCAACAGGGCCGTCGTCTGTGCAGTGGTGTCGGTGGTTTCCATCAGGTCCAGCAGGCTGGTAACGTGGGCGCTACTGTAACATTGGCGTGCTGGCGGGTCTTGATTGGATGCAATCCGTAGCCTGGGTTGAGCGCATGCGAACCCCGGGTTTCACTGCGTTCAACCCAGGCTACGGGTCGGAGCGAGGCGAAGGGTGAGCAACAAAACGACTGTCGATATCGCCGCCGCCGACGCGCAGGACATCGAGCGCTTCCTGGATGCGCTGTGGATGGAAGGCGGCCTGAGCGACAACACGCTCGCCGCTTACCGCAACGACCTGCGCGGTTTGGCACTGTGGCTGGCGGCCCATCCCGGTGTCGCCCTGGTCGCGGCGACGCGCGAGCAGCTCATGGAATACTTGG
>JACRMO010000095.1 GCA_016214925.1 Gammaproteobacteria bacterium | reverse complement strand
GTGCGCGCTTTCGGCATCGACACGGTCAATATGTTCGAGTTCTGGGATTGGGTCGGCGGGCGTTATTCGCTGTGGTCGGCCATCGGTCTGTCGATCGCGGTGTACATCGGTATGGACGCCTTCGAGGAACTGCTCGGTGGCGCGCATGCCATGGATGAACATTTCCGCACCGCGCCGCTGGAGAAAAATCTGCCGGTGATCCTCGGTTTGTTGGGCGTCTGGTATGGCAACTTTTTCGGTGCCGAGACGCACGCGATTCTGCCCTACGATCAATATCTGCATCGTTTCCCCGCGTACTTCCAGCAAGGCGACATGGAAAGCAACGGCAAGCGCGTCACGCGCGAGGGCGTAGCGGTCGATTACGCGACCGGTCCGGTGATCTGGGGCGAGCCCGGCACCAACGGACAGCATGCGTTTTATCAATTGATCCATCAGGGCACGCGAGTCGTGCCGGTGGATTTCCTGATCGCGGCCGAGAGTCATAATCCGCTCGGCGAACATCACCGGATTCTGTTGGCGAATTTCTTTGCCCAGGGCGAGGCGTTGATGTGCGGCAAGACCGAAGCGGAGGCGCGTGCCGAGCTGGAGGCGCAGGGCCAGTCCGGCGCGGCGCTCGAAAAACTGCTGCCGCATAAAGTGTTCCCGGGCAATCGCCCGAGCAATTCCATTCTCTACCGCAAACTCACCCCGCGGACCCTGGGCAGCCTCATCGCGCTCTACGAGCATAAGATCTTCGTCCAGGGAATTATCTGGAATATCAACTCATTCGATCAATGGGGTGTGGAACTGGGCAAGCAACTCGCGCTCCTGCCGGAGTTGGAACGCTCGGGCACGGTCGGCGGGCACGATGGTTCTACGAATGGCTTGATCCAGTACTACAAGACACTGATATCATCAGACGCCTAGCTTTTTTGCGGGTTCGCCATGGAATGGCGGTGAGGGATTAACACGGACGCTGTGGCGGGAGGAGTCACGATGAATAATGATCCATGGTCGACGGTCCAGGAAGAGATCCTCCTGCACCCGGATTTTATCCGAGGGCAAAGCTTTTACCACCAAGGTGACTTGAAGTCGGCCTTGGCCTGTTTCAAATCGGCGTACCAGTCGACGGCCCTTGCCCATATCTATGCCCACCTCTATATGTCCTATCTCGGTGTGACCCAGGTTATGCTCGGCGATGTGAGCGGACTCAATCTGTGCCGGCGCGCGGCGCAGGAGGAAGGACATCGTGGCGAGGTCTTTGAAAATCTGGCGCGTGCCGAGTTGAAGCTCGGGCATCGCAAACATGCCTGCGATGCGCTGCGACGCGGGATGCGCTTGGACAAGGGATATACGGGTCTACGGGTGCTGCGTACGGAGATGGGTGTGCGGCGCAACCCCTGTTTGTCCTTCCTCGATCGTGACAATCCTTTGAACCGCTTTCTGGGTAGGCTTACCTACCGGTCACGCCGCGGACCGAGTGCCGAGCGATAGCGCTCGGCACCTGATATGTAGGTGCGCCCTGACCGGCGTGCCCTGGGCTCATGCTATAATGCCACCCGAGTCGGCTGGACAGTCGCGGGGGCTTAGGCCTTCGAGGAAAGTCCGGGCTCCATAGGGCAGAGTGCCAGGTAACGCCTGGGGGGCGCGAGCCCACGGAAAGTGCCACAGAAATGATACCGCCGAAGTACCTCGGTACTGGTAAGGGTGAAATGGTGCGGTAAGAGCGCACCGCGCTTCTGGCAACAGAAGTGGCAGGGTAAACCCCACTCGGAGCAAGACCAAATAGGGGAGCACTGGCGCGGCCCGCGCTGCTCCCGGGTAGGTTGCTTGAGGTGTACGGCGACGTGCATCCCAGATGAATGACTGTCCACGACAGAACCCGGCTTACAGGCTGACTCGTTAATTTCGTAATTGCAGTACACATGACAGGCAAACTCTACATCAAAACCTTCGGTTGCCAGATGAACGAGTACGACTCGGCGAAGATCGCCGACGTGCTCGGTGCTTCGCACGGCCTGACGCCGACGCAGATTGCCGAAGAAGCGGATGTGCTGCTGCTCAACACCTGCTCCATCCGCGAGAAGGCGCAGGAAAAGGTGTTCTCCCTGCTCGGCGTGTGGCGGGAGTGGAAAGAGGCCAACCCGAAGCTGGTGATCGGTGTCGGCGGCTGTGTTGCCAGCCAGGAAGGTGCTGCGCTACGTGAACGCGCACCCTATGTGGACTTGGTATTCGGTCCGCAGACCCTGCATCGCCTGCCCGACATGCTGCGGCAATTGCACAGCGAGCACCGTGCCGTCGTCGATGTGTCGTTTCCCGAAATCGAAAAGTTCGACGCGCTGCCCGCGCCGCGCGCGGAAGGTCCGACCGCGTTCGTGTCCATCATGGAAGGTTGCAGCAAGTACTGCACCTTCTGCGTGGTGCCATACACGCGCGGCGAAGAAGTCAGTCGGCCGTTCGACGATATCCTCGCTGAGATCGCCACGTTGGCCGAACAAGGCGTGCGCGAAGTCACCTTGCTCGGCCAGAACGTCAACGCCTATCGCGGCGCCATGCACGATGGCGGCTTCGCCGACCTTGCTCTGCTCATCCATTACATCGCCGCTATCGACGGCATCGGCCGCATCCGCTACACCACGTCGCACCCGCTGGAGATGAGCGACAGCCTGATTCAGGTGTATGTCGAAGTGCCGCAGCTGGTGAGTCATCTGCACTTGCCGGTGCAAAGCGGTTCCGACCGCATCCTGGCGCTGATGAAACGCAAGCACACCGCGTTGGAATACAAAGCGATCATCCGCCGGCTGCGCGAGGCGCGCCCGGATTTGAGTCTGTCCACGGATTTCATCATCGGCTTCCCCGGCGAGACCGAGCAGGATTTCGCGGCGACCATGAATCTGATCGAGGAATTGCGTTTCGATCACTCCTTCAGTTTCATCTACAGCGCGCGTCCCGGCACGCCGGCGGCAGCGTTGCCGGATGATGTCAGTCTGGACGAAAAGAAGGCGAGACTGGCGCGCTTGCAGGCGCGCATTGCCGAGTTTGCCGCCGACTACAGTCAAGCCATGGTCGGGAGCGTGCAGCGCGTGCTGGTCGACCGCGTCTCGCGCAAGGACGTCCAGCAAATGTCCGGGCGCACCGAGAACAACCGCGTAGTGAATTTCGACGCGCCTGCTTCGATACTGGGCGCATTCGTCAACGTGCGTATCACCGCGGCACTGCCCAATTCGCTGCGCGGTGAGTTCCTGGGCATGGCCGAAGACGCCGCCGGCGTCAAAGCCGTCAACTGGTCTTAATGCCTTTGGGCCTGATTCTCCAGCCCTAGCCGACTCTCTCCTTGGAACTCAAACACGCCTCTTTCGATCTCGTTCTGGAACCGGCCGACAACCGTCGGTTGGCCAGTCTGTGCGGCCAATTCGATATGCATCTGCGCCAGATCGAACGGCGTCTCGGCGTGGAGATCAACAACCGCGGCAACCATTTTCAGGTGATCGGTGACGATCAGTCCGTGCAGAAGGCAGGGTGGGTTTTGGAAATGCTATACCTGGATGCGGACACCCGTGCGGTGACACCCGAGCAGGTGCATCTGCATCTGCAACAGGCGGATGCCGAGGCGGCGGCCCAAGTTGATACCGGCCTCGATACTGGGACCGGTATCGAGGCCGCAGAGCCGGCCACGCCCGAGCTCGTGATTCAAACCCGGCATGGTCAGATTCGCGGGCGCGGTCCCAATCAGAAACGTTATCTGACGAACGTCGTCAAGTACGATCTGAATTTCGGCATCGGTCCGGCCGGCACCGGCAAGACCTATCTGGCCGTTGCAACCGCGGTACAGGCGCTGGAGCGCGAGCAGATCAGCCGCATCGTCCTGGTACGTCCGGCGGTCGAGGCCGGCGAGCGTCTGGGTTTTCTGCCCGGCGACATGGCGCAGAAGATCGATCCTTATCTGCGGCCGTTGTACGATGCGCTGTATGAGATGCTCGGCTTCGAGCGCGTCACCAAATTGATCGAACGGCATGTCATCGAAGTCTCGCCGCTGGCGTTCATGCGTGGCCGTACCCTCAACGAATCCTTCATCATCCTCGATGAAGCGCAGAACACCACCGTCGAACAGATGAAGATGTTTCTGACCCGCATCGGTTTCGGTTCCACGGCAGTGGTAACCGGCGACGTCACCCAGGTCGATCTGCCGCGCGCGACCCAATCCGGATTGCGGCATGTGATCGAAGTCTTGAAGGATGTCGAGGGCGTGAGCTTCACCTTCTTCAACGCCCACGATGTCGTGCGTCACCCGCTGGTGCAGCGCATCGTCACCGCCTACGACGCCTACGAGAAGAGTCGCAATGGCGAATAGATCAGCTGCAATTGCGCAGCCGTCAGTGCGCTTGGCACTGGA
>JACRMO010000094.1 GCA_016214925.1 Gammaproteobacteria bacterium | reverse complement strand
CGGGGCTGAAGCGCCGCTCTACATGACGAACTTCAGACCGAACTGAATGCGGCGCGGGTCGTCGGCGCTGTTGATGGTGCCCACGCCCAGGCCGGTGATGTTGGCGCCCGGCTGGCCGAAGGCCGGCGTGTTGGTGAAGTTGAAGCTCTCGGCGCGGAACTGGATGTACTTGCCCTCGGTGAGGCGGAAGCTCTTGGAGAGCGAGAGGTCCAGGTTGCGGCGTCCCGGTCCGAACAGGATATTCTTGCCGGAGTTGCCGTAGGTGTACTGCGGCTGCGTCTTGAAGGCGGAGGTGTCGAACCAACGGTCGATGGAGCGCTGGTCGGCGGGTAGGGTGCCGTCGCCGATGCGGTTGGGCCGATCGGCGCCGCCGGCGTTGGATTGGCATTGCTCTACGCACTGACCGAACACGTCAGCTTGATGGCCGGCCTCAGCACGGTGATCGGTGTGTGGGTGATCATCACCGCACTGCGCGAACTGATAACGCGCGCACGCAAGGGACGGGGCGGCAGCTTTGGCCTGCCGCGCGCCTTCATCGGCATGACGTTGGCACACCTCGGTGTCGGCATCTTCATTCTCGGCGTGACGCTCACCGGTGCCTATAACGTCGAAAAAGATCTGCGCATGGACCTCGGCACAACCGTGACGATCGCCGGCTATACCTTCACCTTCGATGGCGTCACGGAGGTGGCGGGACCGAACTACATCGCCAACCAAGGTCTCATGCACGTAACGCGTGACGGCCAACCTATTGCCACATTGCACCCGCAGAAACGCACTTACCGCGTGCAGACCCTGCCCATGACCGAGGCCCCCATCGACCTCGGCCTGTTCCGCGACCTGTATGTCTCGCTCGGCGAACCGGTCGACAACGGCGCCTGGAGCGTGCGCGTGTATTACAAGCCGTTCATCCGCTGGATCTGGGCCGGCGCGCTGATCATGGCGCTGGGCGGCGCTATAGCCGCCACCGACCGACGCTATTTCGTCACAGTACGCAGTACAAAACTGGCGGCGCGATTCGCAGCTGCGAAGGCATAACAGACATCATGACGCGCTATCTTCTACCCTTGGGTATCTTCGGCGTATTAGTTGCGCTGCTGTTCGTCGGTCTGCATCTCGATCCGCGCGAAGTGCCCTCACCGCTGATCGACAAACCGGCGCCGGCGTTCTTGTTGCCGCAATTGCATGAGCCGAACAAGACACTGTCGCGCCAGGATCTGCTCGGCAAGGTGTATCTGCTCAATGTCTGGGCCTCGTGGTGCGCCTCATGCCGGGACGAGCAGCCGGTGCTGATGCAGTTCGCGCAGACCAGGCAAGTCGAGATGTACGGTCTGAATTACAAGGACCAACGCGACGATGCGTTGCGCTGGCTGGAAATGTTCGGCAACCCCTATGTCGCCAGTGTCTCGGATACGGATGGCCGCGTCGGCATCGACTGGGGCGTGTACGGCGTCCCGGAAACCTTCCTCATCGACCGCAGCGGCACCATCCGCTACAAGCACATCGGGCCGGTCAGCCAGGCCGACCTCGACACCATCCTGTTGCCTAAAGTGCGCGCATTGCAGGGAGCACCGTGATGCCATTGCTTACCGTCCTGACGCCCCGATCGATACGACATGATCGCGGCATACTGAAGCTGCTGCGTGCGCTCTGTGCAGTTGCCGCGCTGCTGATCTTTTCCGGCACACTCGGCACCGCAAGCGCCGCCAGGCTCGATGGCATCGACCTGCCGGAACAATACGAGACCCGTTACAAGGCACTCATCGACCAATTGCGCTGCCTGGTGTGTCAGAACGAAACGCTGGCCGATTCCAACGCTGAACTCGCCGCCGACTTGCGTCGCGAAGTCCGCGAGATGATGGTCAAGGGTAAGAGCGATCAGGAGATCACTGAATTCCTGGTCGCGCGTTACGGCGACTTCGTGCTCTACAACCCGCCCGTGAAATCCACCACCCTGATGCTGTGGTATGGGCCGTTCGCCTTGCTTGCATTGGGTGTGCTGATCGCCATCATCACCGTGCGCCGGCGCGGGCGTACCGAGCCGACGACGCTCAACGCGACGCAGCACCAACAAGTTCAGGACTTACTGCGCCGGCAGGATGAGGAAAAAAATTCATGACGCTTTGGATGTTGTTCGCGGCGATGCTGGTCATGGCCCTGCTGTTCGTACTGCCGCCGTTGCTCAGGCAAGCCCGCACCCGCGGTCCGAACCAGGACGAAATCAATGTCGTCGTGCATCGCAAACGTCTCACCGAGCTGGAGGCCGATCTTGCCAGTGGCTCGCTGAACGAAGCACAGTTTGCACAGGCACGGGAAGATCTGGAGCGTGAACTGCTGCACGAACTGGCCGACGCCGCGGATACCGCAACTACGCATGCGGCACCGAGCACCGGCCGCGTCAGCGCAGTGATCGTCGCGATTGCGATCCCGCTGCTGGCGCTCGGTCTGTATTACAAACTCGGCAGCTGGCGCGCACTCGAGGTCGGCACGGCCGGTTCGTCCGTGCCCGTGCAAGAGATAGCCGACAGCGGCATGTCGAATGCGACGCCCGACGCCGCCATGTCGAACAACAACATGCCGCCCGTCGATGAAATGGTCAAACGTCTGGAGCAGAAGCTTCAGAAAGAACCCAACGATGCCACGGGCTGGCTGATGCTGGGGCGCAGCTATGTCTATCTCAATCGCTACACCGATGCGGTGCGCGCCTACGCACAGGCCGAGACCTTGACCCAGCCGCCGGATGCACAACTGTACGCCGAATATGCAGAGGCAATGGCGCTGGCCAACGGCGACAGCCTCGCCGGCGCCCCTGAACGCCTGCTCGAAAAAGCCCTCGCGTTGCAACCCGACAATCCCAACGCCCTGTGGCTGGCTGGCATGAGCGCGTTTCAGAAGGCCGATTATCCGACTGCGATAAGTCGCTGGGAGATCCTGCAGAAATCCGCACCGCCCGATAGCGAACAGGGGCGGATGCTCGCCAACTACCTCGCTCAGGCGCGCGCGGGCCAACCGCTCGAAGAGATCGTCCCGCCGCGCGAAGCAGCAACGGTCACGGACAACACACCGACACCCGCCAAGGCGAACGTTGGCGTGGCGCTCAAAGTCCATGTGGCACTGGATGCCGCGCTCAGCGCCAAGGCCGCGCCTGAAGATACGGTGTTCATCTTCGCCCGCGCCGCCCAGGGCCCGCCCATGCCGCTGGCGATAGTGCGCATGCAGGTCAAGGATCTGCCGACCGATGTGGTTCTCGATGATTCGTTGGCCATGCTGCCCGCGATGAAACTCTCGAACTATGCCGAGGTTGTGGTGGGTGCGCGCGTATCCAAGAAGGGTGATGCAATGCCGGCGAGCGGTGACTTGCAGAGTCTGAGCGGCACCTTAAAGACGCAGAATGCGCAGCCGGTGAACATCACCATCGATCAAGTAATCCCCTGACCGGCAGTCAACACCCGCTATTTGTGCGCGCCGTCCAGACCTTTTTCGGCCATGGTCACGGCGCGGAACATCGCCCGACCCTTGTTCATGGTCTCGTTCCACTCACTGCGCGGCACCGAGTCGTAGACGATGCCGGCGCCGGCCTGGATGTGCAGCATGCCATCCTTGACGACGGCGGTACGGATCGCGATCGCGGTATCCATGTTGCCGTTCCAGGCCAGATAGCCGACTGCCCCCGCATACACACCGCGCTTGACCGGCTCCAGCTCGTCGATGATCTCCATGGCTCGGATTTTCGGCGCGCCGCTGACGGTGCCGGCCGGGAAGGTCGCGCGCAAGACATCCATCGCGCTCATGCCGTCCTTGAGCACACCGTTGACGTTGGAGACGATGTGCATGACATGTGAATAGCGTTCGATGAGCATCTTCTCGGTAAGTTCCACCGTGCCGGTCTTGGCGATGCGGCCGACGTCGTTGCGGCCGAGATCGATCAGCATCAGATGTTCGGCAAGCTCTTTGGGATCGGACAGTAGATCGCGCTCCAGCGCGACATCCTCGGACTCGCTCGCGCCGCGCGGGCGGGTGCCGGCGATGGGCCGCACCGTGACCACGCCGTCTTCGAGCCGTGTGAGAATCTCCGGCGAGGAACCGACGATATGAAAGTCGCCGAGATCCAGATAGAACATGTACGGCGAGGGGTTCAGGCTGCGCAGCGCGCGGTAAATGTCCAGCGGACGCGACGTGACCGGGATCGATAGGCGCTGCGACAGCACCACCTGCATGATGTCGCCGTCGACGATGTAACCCTTGCTGCGCGCGACCGCGGCCTCGAATCCTTCCTGCGTAAAGCCGGAGATGAAATCCGCCTCGCCGACGCTGCTGGATGCCGGATGTACATGCCGGGGCGCGGCGCGGCGCAACATATCATCGAGTTCATTCAATCGTTGCTCAGCCTGCGCCAGCGCGTCGGCTTGCGCCGGATCGGCGTGTACGACGATGAAGAGCTTGCCGCGCAGATTGTCGAACACCACCACTTCGTCGGACACCATCAACAGGATGTCCGGTGTCTGCAGAGGATCAGGCTTACTGCACTGCGCCAGACGCGGCTCGATGTAGCGAATGGTGTCATAGCCGAAGTAGCCAACCAGACCGCCGTTGAAGCGCGGCAGCCCGTCGATCTCGGCGACCTTGTAGCGCGCCTGGAAGGCCTCGATCCACGCCAGTGGATCAGCGACTTGATGCGACTCGATCACCGCGCCATCACTCAACACATCGATGCATTGCCCGGTGACGCGCAGCACCGTGCGGCACGGCAGACCGATGATGGAATATCGGCCCCATTTCTCGCCGCCCTGTACGGACTCGAACAGATAGGAATACGGCCCGTCGGCCAGTTTCAGATAGGTACTGAGCGGCGTATCCAGATCGGCGAGCACTTCGCGTGCGACCGGGACACGATTGAAGCCTTGTTTGGCTAGTTCGGAAAAACGCGCGGCATCCATAAATCACCCTAGTGAATCGAAAACGGAACGAACGACGACCTCGGCCCTCAGCCGCGCCATCGCCAGCTCATCCGCTGTTTCGATTCTGTAAGGGTCATGGTCAGCTCACGCGGCCGCTTCGAGCAGCGGTTTGATTTCGGTCAGGGCGTCGATCACCGCATCGGGCTGTGCGTCGCGGATATCCACGCCGTGATTGTAACCGTAACTCATGCACACAATCTGGAAACCGGCGGCGCGCGCGGCCTTCACATCGCTGACCGAGTCGCCGACCATCAGTGCCTGGGCGGGCTCGATACCGAAGAACTTGGCGGCATGCAGCAAGGGCGCCGGATCGGGTTTCTTTTGTGGGAGCGTATCACCGCTGACGATGATGGAGAAGTCACCGGACACACCGAGATCGCGCAACAGCGGCTCGGTAAACTGCGCGACCTTATTCGTCACGCAACCAAGCTTGTAACCGGCCGCCTTCAGATAGTCCAGGCCCGCGCGGATGCCCGGGTAGAGGCAGCTGCGCTTGGAGGTGTTCTCGGCATACAGATCGAGAAAGATCGGATAGGCCTTCTGGAAATCCGCCTCATCCGGTTCGCCGTCCAACTGACCGATCAACGCGCGTCGCACTAAACGCTCGACACCGTTACCGACCCAGTTACGCACCTTGGCCTCGCCATGCACGGGTCGGCCCAGGGCCTGCATCATCTCATCGACGCAAAAACTGAGGTCCGGCACGCTGTCCACCAGCGTGCCGTCCACATCGATCAGGATCATCCGCGGTTTTTTCAGCATGGGATACGACTGAATTACTTGCCGACCTTCGCCAGCTCGTCGCGCATCGCCTTCACCACGCTGTCGTAGCGATGCGTGTCGCTGTCCTTGCCCGCGCCGAGGATGGCCGAACCGGCGATCTGCCGAACGCCATCGATCTCCAGACGGATGGCTTTGCCGCTGGCCTCGATCATCTGCCGTACCTTGCGCGCCTTGTCCAGGACGTAGGGGATGAACTTCTGGCCGCCGAAGCCCGGGTTGACCGACATCAGCAGCACCATATCGAGCTTGTCGAGGGTGTATTCGAGCACGTCAAGCGGCGTGGCGGGGTTGAACACCAAACCGGGTTTGCAGCCGCTTTCGCGGATCAGGCCGATGGTGCGGTCGATGTGCTCGCTGGCTTCCGGATGGAAGGTGATGTAACTGGCACCGGCCTTGGCGAAATCCGGGATGATGCGGTCGACCGGCTTGACCATCAGATGCACATCGATCTCGGCCTTCACGCCATGCTTGCGCAGGGCCTCGCAGACCAGCGGGCCGATGGTCAGGTTGGGGACGTAGTGGTTGTCCATCACGTCGAAGTGCACGATATCGGCACCGGCCGCCAACACGTTGTCGACCTCTTCGCCCAGGCGCGCGAAATTCGCCGAGAGGATGGAAGGGGCAATCTTGTAATCCGCCATGGTCTTGCTCTCCAAATCTAGTGCTGATGGGCGTTGCCGGGATCTCGTCCGAGCGCGTAAAGTTGCGCAATGTACCGTATCGCGGCCGGATTTTCAGCCACCCGACTGGATACTCCGGTTTCCCCCAATCCTATCGGGATATCCATCGGGTTACAGGCAGTCCTCCAATGCGCAGGGTGAGGCCCACATGAATCCGCTAAAACACTTGAGTCCGCTTGTTTTTTTGCTGGCGCTGGGTTTGCTATCGGCGGCCCTCGCCTCGGATATGGACAAGGAAAAACGCTGGTCCGATCAGATCGTCGAGTCGCTGCTGGTCGGTAAGGCCGAATGGCTGGAGGCCGGCGGCCAGAAATTCCTCGGTATCTACACCGAAGACCAGACCGGCGAGCCCAAGGGCGGCGCCATCATCCTGCACGGTATCGGCGTACATCCCGACTGGCCGGACGTAGTCTATCCGCTGCGCAGCGAACTGCCCAATTACGGCTGGGCGACGCTGTCCATTCAGCTGCCGATCCTGCCCAACGAGGCCACGCTGAAGGATTACATCCCGCTGATCAAGGAAGCGGCGCCACGCATCCAGGCCGCCCAGGCCTTTCTCAAATCCAAGGGCGATGAACCCATCGTGATCATCGCCCACAGCCTCGGCGCCAGCATGGCCACGGCCGCATTGGCCGAAGCCGGCGACCCGGCGCTTGCAGGACTACGTGGTCTGGTCGTCATCGGCATGAGCAGCAGTGATACCGATCCGCAGCTCAACACCACCGCGCAGATCGCCAAACTCAAACTGCCGATCTTCGATCTGTATGGGAGCCGCGATCTGGATGAAGTATTGGCTGCGGCCGAACCGCGTGCAGCCGCGGCGCGCAAGGCCGGTCACACGCACTATCGGCAAATGGCCGTCGAAGGCGCGGACCATTTCTTTGTCGGGCTGGACGAGGAACTGGTGCGCCTCGTGCGCGGTTGGCTCGAGCAGTTGCTGAAACCTGCCGCCGATGCCGACGTGGCCAAGGAACCGGCAAAAGCGCAAACTACGGCACCGGCAACGACACCCGCTACTCCCGCGCAAACCACGGACAAGAAACCCAGCCCATGAACCCGACGATGTCCACGTTAATCGCCCTGCATCTGCTCGCTGCCGTCATCTGGGTCGGCGGTATGTTCTTCGCCTACATGGCACTGCGCCCGGTCGCGGCCACCTTATTGGAGCCGCCGCTGCGCCTGCCGCTGTGGACACAGACCTTCCGGCGTTTCTTTCCCTGGGTCTGGCTGGCCGTGGCATTGCTGCCGGTCACCGGTTATCTGATGGTGTTCACCGTGTTCGGCGGCATGGCACAGGTGGGGCTGCACGTGCATCTGATGCAAGTGCTCGGCTGGGCGATGATCCTGCTCTATATGCACATGTACTTCGCGCCCTTCCAACGCATGCAACGCGCGGTCGCCACCGGCGACTGGCCCGGCGCCGGCGCCCAACTCGCACAGATCCGCCGCATTATCGGTATCAATCTCATGCTGGGATTGGGCGTGGTGCTGATCGCCAGCGCGGGACGTTATTTCTAGGACTTTGCCTGCGCGAGCCAGGCCAACACGCCGCGGCCCGCAGCGTGGCCGCTCGCGAAACACGCGCTCAGCAGATAACCGCCGGTGGGGGCTTCCCAATCGAGCATCTCACCGGCACAGAACACGCCGGGCAATGCGCGTAGCATCAGGTTCTCATCCAGCGCTTCGAAGCACACACCGCCGGCACTGCTGATCGCTTCATCCAAGGGGCGCGGCGCAATCAGGGTGAGCGGCAATGCCTTGATCGCGGCGGCTAGGCGCGGCGGCTCGGCATAATCCTCGTTGGATACCACCTCGCGCAGCAACCCTGCCTTGACGCCTTCGATACCCGTCTGCCGACGCAAATGATTCGCTAGCGAGCGAGCGCCGCGCGGCTTCGCCAAGGCTGCGGCGAGCTGCTGCAGATCCTTGCCCGGCGCAAGATCGAGTAACAGCGTCGCGTTACCATTCGCCGCAATCGCATCACGCAGATACGCGGACAGCGCATAGATCAAGCCGCCTTCGACGCCGGTCGCGGTGATCACGAATTCACCTTGCCGACCTTGTTCGTTACCTGCCGCATCGCGGCAATACGCGACCACCGGCTTCACCGGCTGACCCGCAAAGCGTTCGCGGAAGTGCTCGCTCCATGCAACATCGAAACCGCAATTGGATGGCCGCAACGGCGCGATCGTCACACCATGTTCTTCGAGCAGCGGCACCCAGGCGCCATCGGAACCGAGCCGCGCCCAACTACCACCGCCAAGCGCGAGTACCACGGCATCCGCGTGTACGCGCTGCTCACCCTGCGGGGTGGAAAATCGCGGCGCACCGTCTTCCGTCCAGCCCAGCCAGCGCTGGCGCACATGCAACTGCACACCCGCCGCACGCAGGCGATGCAACCACGCGCGCAACAACGGCGCCGCTTTCATCTCTTGAGGAAACACGCGCCCCGACGAACCGACAAAGGTCTCCACGCCCAGTCCATGCACCCAGTCGCGCAAGGACTCGGGGCCGAACGCATCGAGCAGCGGCGCTATATATGCGCGCCGCGCACCATAGCGCGTAACAAACTGTTCGCGCGGTTCCGCATGGGTGAGATTCATCCCGCCCACACCCGCGAGCAGAAATTTGCGTCCCAGCGAGGGCATCGCATCGTAGACATCGACGCGCACGCCGGACCGGCTCAACACCTCGGCGGCCATGAGTCCGGCGGGGCCACCGCCGATGACGGCGACAGCAGGAATGGAAGGCGTTATCGAAGACATGCGGGGCAGAGTATACACAAAGCCCGCGCCTCTCCCTGGAACATTGCGCGGGAGAGAATTATGGATTGAATGCTTAAGCTGACGGCGAAACAGCTGTCATTCTGGCTTTCGCCAGAATGACGAATTCGCGACGTTTGATTGCCAAGTTAAAACGGAACAGCACGTGAACGCGTGCAGCGCCTCGAAACTACCCTTCGGCCTCGCCATCCTCGTAGGGATTGTCGATCAGATGGAACGGATGATCGATGGGCGTATCCCGATAGGCTTGGCGTGTTTCCTCGGACTCGAAATACATGACGACGTTATCGTCGACGATATACGGCTTGCCGGACAGATCGTCGATATCGTGCCCGGTGATCGGGTCGATGTCGGTTAGCCGCCATTCCGGTTCGTGCAAGCGGTGACTCTGTTCCGCCTCGCGCGGCAATGCATCGGTAGCCACATAGTTGATGGCATCGAAGTTGTGAACGGTGCTGCCTTCCGGTTCTGTTGTAGTATTCATAAGAACCTCCTTGAACATCAGGGATGTCCGCCTACCCAAGGGTGGCGTTCCGATCAGCGGGCGGTACTCTCTGTATATAGACCCAGAATGGCGATATAAAAATGCTGCCGACTCTGCGGGATTAGCCTTACCTCAGTCCAGTTCCGAGAGGCGTCGTTCGATGCGCGCGAGTTCCTCGGTGGTCGCGACGGCAATACCTTCCAGCACCTCGCGATTTTCTAATTGGATGGCGCGTTCCTCGGAATCCGCGTCGAGCCCCTGGCGGATTTCCGCACGAATGGCGTCGAGGCGTGCGTGCAAGCGGTCACGCGCCTCGATAAGATCCTGTCGTGTCTCGGTCATGACGAATCACCTCCATGCCTAGCGTGCCTAACGATCACACGCCCTGACGTAATCAAGGCGCACCTACAGGTACTGTGACCAATCCCGGCTAACGTCGCCGATCACGAAGAAGTGCGGATTCAGCAGGGAATCCTTGGTGTTGTAGCGCAAGGGCTGCATGTCCAAACCGGTGACGCGGCCGCCGGCCTCTTCGACCACGCATTGTGCGGCACCGGTGTCCCATTCCGAGGTCAGGCCCAGACGCGGATATATATCCGCACGGCCCTCGGCGACCAGGCAGAATTTCAGCGAACTGCCCATGCTCACCAATTCATGCGCGCCGAGCTTGTCGAGATAGCGTAGCAGCGAGTCGCCGCTGTGCGAACGGCTGCCCACCACCCGCACCGGCTCCGCAGCGGGTACGGATACGCGAATCTGCATGGGCGCCTGTCCGGCCGCCTGCTTGAAGGCGCCGCCGCCGGCGCAGGCGTAATAACTCAGGCGCGTTACGGGAACATACACCACGCCGAGCTCGACGCGACCGTTGTCGATCAGCGCGATATTCACGGTGAATTCGCCGTTGCGCTTGATGAATTCGCGGGTGCCGTCCAGCGGATCGACCAGCCAGTAGCGCGTCCAACGGCTGCGCTCGGCGAAGGGAATGCTGGCGGATTCCTCCGACAACACCGGAATCTCCGGCGTCAGCGCACCAAGTCCGGCGACAATGGTTTTGTGCGCCGCCAGATCCGCCGCCGTCAGCGGCGACTTGTCGTCCTTGTGCTCGATCGCGAAATCGCTTTCGTAGACTTCCAGGATGCGCTCGCCTGCTTCGATGGCGATGCGCTTGACGTCGTCCAGCAGCGCGCAGGGGTTGAAGGTGTTGTTATCCGCCATTGTTCAGCCTCGCTCGTACCATATACAGCGCCGCAATACTGCGCGCCTCGGAAAAATCATCCCGCGTCAGCAGACGCTCGAAATCATTCAACACCCAGGGCACCACTTCGACCGGCTCCGGCTCATCGCCCTCGCGGCGTTGCGGATACAGATCCTCGGCGAGAATCACATGCGTGACATGCCCGAAATAACCTGGCGCCACCGTGAGCTGAGCGATCTCGGTCAGCCGGCGCGCGCCATAGCCCAGCTCTTCCATCAGTTCGCGGTTGGCGGTGTCCAGAACATTTTCGCCCGGCTCCAACCGGCCCTTGGGCAGGCCCAGTTCATAACGCTCGACACCGACGGCGTATTCGCGGATCAGCAGCACTGTGTCGGCGTCCTGCATCGGCACGATCAGCACCGCGCCGCCGGCCTTGCCCTGCAGGCGCTCGTAGGCGACTTCGGTACCATTGCTGAAACGCAGATCCACCTGTTCGATGCTGAACAGGCGGCTCTGCGCCACGGTTTTCACGTTCATTATCTGCGGTTTGGAGGTCATGGGATCTACCCGCGCTGTGCGCCTATTCTAACCCATTGTCACAGCCCGGGCGTGCTTGTTGTCGGCGCGCAAAACTGGCACCCTTGAACCTCCCCGAACCGATTGGCCCACCCGTGTACCCACCGATGCAACTGCCCTGGAACGATATCGAAAACGTCCTGCTGGACATGGACGGCACGCTGCTGGATTTGCACTTCGATAACCATTTCTGGAGCGAGCACGTGCCGCTGCGCTATGCCGAACGTCATGGCCTCGAGGTCGCCACCGCCAAAGACACGCTGGCGCCGAAATTCCGCTCCATGGAAGGCCGCATGGAATGGTATTGCGTGGACTACTGGAGTCGCGAACTGGATATGGACATCGCCGAACTCAAGCGCGAAGTCGATCACCTGATCGCCGTGCATCCGCATGTGATCGAATTTCTCGACCGCGCGCGCGCCGCCGGCAAGCGCATTGCCCTGGTCACTAACGCCCATCAAAAAGCATTGGACCTTAAGCTGCAACGCACCCGCCTGGGCGGACATTTCGACGCGCTGATCTGTGCGCACGATTACGGAAAACCCAAGGAAGACCCGAGCTTCTGGGATTGGTTACGCACACGCGAACCTTTTCACCCGGAGCACACCCTATTCGTCGACGACAGCTTGTCGGTGCTGCGCTCGGCGCACAGTTATGGCATTCGCCATCTCCTGTGCATCCGTCAACCGGATTCCAAAGGTCCGGAACGCGACATCGACGAGTTCCCCTGCATCGGGAATTTCGCGGAGATTTTTGCGGGGCTATAGTGAGGACGCGCGCAGCCTTCATTACAAAACGCACACTGGAGCCACTTATGCTTGAATACATCTTCTTCCACAAAAGTCTCGCGGATGAATTCACCGAACAACTTCAGACGCTGTCGATCCCGTCCGAGTCAAAAGACGACGACATGGGGTTCGTTATCGCCATATCCGACGATCTGGACGACGAACGGATCGATCAAGCGAACGAAATCTATGAGATCTTGCTGGCAAAGTCGGAAGACCTGCTGGAAGAAGAAGGTGCCGCGCCCGAGAAGAATATCGCGGCGATCACTCTCAACTTGAACGATGGCCGCGCCGTACAGGCCCTGGTCAGACCCGATCTGCTGAACCGGATTCTGGGCGTGATTTCGTTGCAGGAATTGAATGAGTTCGTGGAAGCCATCACCGACGCCGTCGACAACCCGGATGACCGTCCAATCTGTCAGCGCTAACGCCGACAGACTTCAGCGCCAATCTCAGTCCCTCCCTAAAAACAGCCCATACACCGGGTTCTCGGTCTCGTCCCAATAGGGATAACCGGTACTGTCGAGGTATTCGCGGAAACGCTTGCGGTCGGCGGTCGGCACTTGGATGCCCACCAACACGCGACCGTAGGCGTCGCCGTGATTGCGGTAGTGGAACAGACTGATGTTCCAGCGCTCGCCAATCGCGGTGAGAAAATGCAGCAACGCGCCGGGGCGCTCGGGAAATTCGAAGCGGTAGAGGATTTCGTTGTCCAACAAGGGCGCGCGACCGCCGACCATGTGACGGATGTGCAGCTTGGCCACTTCGTTATCGGTCATGTCGATGACCGGATAACCTTCCTGGCGCAGTTGCGTCAGCAGCGCTTGACGTTCGCTGTCGCCTTCAGTGAGTTCGACACCGGCGTAGACATGCGCCTGCGCGGCATCGGCGTAGCGATAATTGAACTCGGTGATTGAGCGTTGGCCGATGGTCTTGCAGAACTGACGGAAGCTGCCCGGCCGTTCGGGAATGGTCACGGCCAGCAGCGCCTCCCGGCGTTCGCCCAGTTCGGCGCGCTCGGCGACATGACGCAGCCGATCAAAATTCATGTTCGCGCCGCTGTTGATGGCGATGAGTTCCTGGTCGTGCAGATCCTCACGCGCGACATATTTCTTCAGCCCCGCGACCGCCAATGCACCGGCCGGTTCGACGATGGAACGGGTGTCGTCGAAGATATCCTTGATGGCCGCACAGATCTCGTCGGCGCTGACCAGAATGATTTCGTCGACATAGCGCTGTGCGAGTTTGAAAGTCTCCTTGCCTACCTGACGCACCGCGACGCCGTCGGCGAAGATGCCGACCTGCTTGAGCACCACGCGGCGTTTGGCGGCCAGCGCCTGCTGCATGCTCGGCGCATCGTCGGGCTCGACACCGATGATTTTGATCTCAGGACGCAGTTGTTTGACGTAAGCAGCAATGCCGGCGATCAGCCCGCCGCCACCGACCGGCACGAAAATGGCGTGCGGATGACCCGCATGCTGGCGCAGCAGTTCCATCGCCACCGTGCCTTGTCCGGCGATGACCAGCGGATCGTCGAAGGGATGGATGAACACCAGGCCTTTTTCGGCGGCAAGCTGCAGGGCATGTTCATAAGCCTCGTCGTAGCTGTCGCCGTGCAGCACCGCGCGCGCGCCATAGCCGCGCACCGCCGCGACCTTGATCTGCGGGGTGGTGCGCGGCATCACGATCAGCGCCTTGACCCCGCGCTTGCGGGCGCCCAGCGCCACGCCCTGCGCGTGATTGCCCGCCGACGCGGTGATCACGCCCTGCGCACATTCCTCGGCGGTCAGATGCGCGATCTTGTTGTAGGCGCCGCGGATCTTGAACGAGAACACCGGTTGCAGGTCTTCGCGCTTCATCCACACTGGGTTGCCCAGTCTTTGAGTCAGGCGCGGCGCGGGTTCCAGAGGGGTTTCGCGCGCGACTTCGTAGACGCGCGCGTTGAGGATCATTTTCAGATAATGGTCAGGCATGGGGGGGATGATATAGGGGTCGGCGGTAAGGCGCAAAAAATGGGGTCAGAGTCCAAAAAAATG
>JACRMO010000093.1 GCA_016214925.1 Gammaproteobacteria bacterium | reverse complement strand
TCGTCGGTGCCGGAGCAAACCCACTGATTGGCCATCGCGCCAGATGAAGCGGCCAGCATCGCCAGCGTCAGGGCAGCTACTCTATGTGTCCGCGCTGCAAGGCAAATTTTCATGTTATAGCTTCCCCTTAGTTTCGGCCGGCAGAGGCTTTCAAGATAGTTGTCATCGTTTCGTTCTGTGCACTCAGCGCTACTTTGCGTCGGGCGATACCGACCATTCCCAGCAACCCCGAGCCGAACAGCCACGCAGCGGCGGGGATGGGAACTGTGTTCGTCGTGACACTGACGCGCAGGTTATCCATGGCCCACGATTCGTCGTCGAGACTCTGGTTGCCCTCGCCGAAAATGAAGAACTCGATCTGGGCCGTTGAGCCCGTGTGGGCGAAGTTGAGGAACCGAGGGTCGGCCCCAAGGTTATATGCGCTATCCGTGTAGTAGCTGCCGGGCCCCTGAAACCCGAGGTCTACGCGTCGTGCCAGTTCGACGCCGGGCGGCGAAACGTAACTTTGAATCTGCGATGCAAGCGCGTTGGCAAACGACTCACTGAACAGTACGTTTCCGTCGAACACAATCCGGAAGAAATCGCCCGCCGGGAATGTTCCCGTTCCGTCGAGCGAATCGATGGCCGCGAACAGGAACTCCAGGCTGATCGTGTCGTGTTGCGGCAAATCGGTCAGCGAGAGGGTGACGGTATTGCCGGTCGCGCTGCGCAGGAAATTCCCGCCGAACTGATTCCCCGTCGGGCCGAGCCCGGCATAACCCTGCACGCCGGTCAGCAGGGCGGTGCCCGGGGAAATCCCGGCCGGCAGCGTTGCGCTGTCGAAGTCTGTGGAAAATATCGTGACCGGTGCGGCTTGCGCCGTGTTGGCCATACCCGAGACGCAGAGCGCCGCGACGAGTGTCAGCACATGAAGTCGCTTATTCATGGTCCATATTCCTTTTGGTTATTGGTTTTGAAAATCACACATCAATTCGTCGTCATGCCGTGTGCGCCTTGCGCCGCGCGACACCGACCAACCCCAGCAGCCCCGAACCGAACAGCCACGCCGCAGCCGGAACAGGAACCGACGGCGTATAAGCCGCCGCGTAATCAAAACCCGATTTCGAGGCAACGCTGAAATTGACGGGTGTGCCAAACCAGTCGGTCACTGTCACGCCACCCCATGCCAGTGTGTGGCTGTAATCGACGGTGCCACTGGAGTTGGCCACTTGCCCGGTAACGCAAACTGGGCCGTAAAGTCCGATGCACTTTTGGAAACTCCCGCCAGCCACAGTGTAGGCAATCAGCGAATAGGACAGATCCGTCGGCTGCCCGCCGTACACCGCAAAGGAGAAGGGAATGGAAACGTCGCTGCCGGGCACCCAGGTGGAATACACGCCCGTCGCTGACCTCACCTGCCCGGTACTTTCGCCTGTCCACACCGCAGATGAGGCGTACGGACTCAGCCCCGTACCGCTCACGCTGACCCGGGAAAAATAGCCGGCGTTATAGCCGGTGCCGTACATATCTCCGGAGAGCAACAGGTTCCCCGAGACAATCAGCAGATTTTGGTAGGGATTCCCGACCGGCGTGAATATAGCCTGATCGATGAAGCTGGCCGAGGCAGTCACGGCTGCACTCGCACCGACATTTGTCGTCGCATTTGCGACCGCCTGACCTTCAGCGAACGCCGATGCCGCCAGCAGCCCCGCCTCGGCGCGGGCAAATCCGTGCCCGGAGGCATAACCTAAACCATCTTGGTTGGTGCCTGTGTCGGCACTGCCCGCTACTGTCACGGGCACGGGTACGCTCAGATAGGGCGAATAGGTAATCGACGATTGCGTATCGGATGCGCCCGGGACATATGAGCTAGCCGTATTAGGCGACTGCACTCTCGACAAAGTAACCTGATATTGCGCGCGATTCATAAGTTCGGCGCTTGCTTCGGGAGACATTGCCAGCAGGCCAGGGCCGAGGACTATCGCCGAAAGCAGTGTTTGTGTCGTTTTCATTCTTATTGGTCCCTTTAAATTATGATTAGTATTTCTTGATTCGGGCACAGCGCATTAGAAGTCGGCTTCACGACTTGCAAATATTTCCTCGGAATAAAATTATCGCGCGCAAGACAAGCCTGTTAAGCCGCCTTGCGCCGCACGACGCCGACCAACCCCAGCAGTCCAGAACCGAACAGCCACGCGGTGGCGGGTACCGGTACAACCGCTGGCGGGATGTCGTTTACATACGACTTCAGGCTGATGCTGAATTTGCCGGGCTTGCGAGGATTGTATGTTTTGGCGAAATAGCTGAGATCATACAGACCGGGCTGCAAGTCGAAGATAACGCTTCCGCTGTGTGCCAGCCGGGCCACTTTCCCGCCCTTGCTGAACGAAAATGTGGCGCCAAATTTTTTGAGCGGCCGTGGGTTGGACTTGTCTTTCAGAATCAGTTCATAGCTTCCCGCCTGCGAAATGCGCAGCTTCTGCGTGTGATTGTAATTGCCCATGATGTATTCAACATCGCTGAAACTTTTGGTCGAGCTCAGTGTTATGGGTTTTGCCTTCTTTGGGCTTACAGGTGCATCGACGCGGCTGGCCAGTGCCTGATGACTCATGGCGCCGAGACAGCAGAGTAGCAGTGTGGTGGTGAGTGTTTTCGAGGTTTTCATTGTTATACGCTCCTTGTTGCATTGATGGTTTTAGGTAAATCAGGATTGGCGCAGCAGTTTCATAACTCCCCAGTGTTCCTCGTTGGTTGTGTGGTTGATCTCCCTTGACGGTGTTTCAAGACAGCCGCTTTGCCTTGCGCCCGATCAGCGAAACCGGATTCGGAGGTAGGTCCGCGCGGGGTGTCGAGAGGATCTCAACGAGTTCGGCCATGCCCTTGAAGGGCAGCGTCTCCGCGCTCTCGACGCACTCGATTTGCCCGACGACTTCGTTGAGGTCGCAATTGCTGCGCCGGTATATGCGTACGATGTAGTTCTCCACAGTGCTCAGTCCTTATTGTTCTACCTACGACACGCATACTGCGGGTACGGGACTGACAGATTACTTACGGATTCGCAGTGGAATTGGCGTTGGGCCGCGCGGGTCGCGCGTTTGATTGGCGTGGCGTGGCGGGAAACGGAACGGGAAAGGTCGCAATGGAAACCGCAGGGGCAAGGCATGTCTAGACGCCACGGCGCCGGCAAAAACATCCGCTAGCCCGCGGCTTGAACGCGCGACGTATTGGATAGTGGGGGAGAGCGATCGGAATCGGTCAGCGAACGCGGCCTTTCGGCTGCGGTTCTAGGTCGGCCGGCAATGCTTTCGTGCGTGACGTGTGGTGTTGATTAGCCGGAGGTCTGCGCGCGAACGCGCAATGCTTCCGTGGTTGCGCTGGGACGAATGCCGTGTAGCCTCGACAACACCCGTTCGCAACGGTAATACACCGCCAGTGCTTCCGCGCGTTGATCGAGTTGCAAATGGCAATACATCAACTGCTGATAGAAATGCTCCATCAGATTGTCCGTTTCGAGCCCCTTCCGATAGAGCTCGATGGCCTGTGCGTGCTGGCCGGCGGCTTCCCAGAAACGCCCGACGCTGGTGATGTAGCGCAGGTAGCGACTGCGTAGACGTTCGCGCAACGACAACGACCAGGAAGTCGGAGTGTCCGAGCCGAGAAACATGCCGTGATATAAACTTTCGATTTGTTCGCCGAGCGCGGCCACGTCCGCTTCCAGCGCACGGTTTTCCTTGAACGAGACGTCGAGTGAATGCATAAGCCTTTCGACCGCCCAGCAGTCCACCCAGCAGTATTGTGCGCTGAGCGTGAGTTTGCGGCCGATGAGAATCAATGCGCCCGGTACGCCAAGCAGCCGGCGGAGACGATGCAGCGTGGTGTCGAATGCGACCAGCGCATTGTCGCCCTCCGCATCCGGCCAGAGCGCGTGCGCCAGCCGCTCTACCGAGACGTCACGCCCTCCCAGTGCGATAAGGGCCTTGAGCAGTTCGAGAGGTTTGTATTGCAACTTGCGCGAGACCGGCGCGGCTGAATCGCGAAGCAGAAGCGTAAAGCGGCCGAGTGCATAAATTCGCACCGCGAAATTCCCGGGCGCATTCTCGGAGGGAAGGCGGCGTCGAGATAGTATTTCCCGTTCGTGCGCCTCGCCCTTCCTGTGTTCGGAAAATTGTAATGCCATGAACGTGCCCTCCCTGTCGTGAAGCCGCGCGGTGCTGACAATCGCGTTACGCTTCCGTGACGTTATTGTTATGCAAGGCAATCTGAGAACGAGATTCCGCCGCAAGCGCGGGAGATCCCGGCGCTACGGCGAGCGGCTATTCTGGCAGATTTGTGCAGTTTCAGCGATATGTGGTTGGAAAACGGGAGACGAATGGCCAGTCCTACTCAGGGGAGGGGCGACGCGAGCTATTGGTGGGTGGGCCAACTCCAGACGGCAGCCGAATAAATATCAGTAAGTTACCGATTCATCGATACGAATCCCTGCCCTGGGCAGCCGCCATCGTGCCTAGCGTAGGCCTCACAGATTGCCCGACGCGAAATCCGCCAGCCGCGAGCGTTCGCCCTGGCGCAGGATGATGTGGCCGCTGTGTTCCCAGTCTTTGAAGCGGTCGACCACATAGGTCAGGCCGGAACTGGTCTCGGTCAGATACGGTGTGTCGATCTGTGCGATGTTGCCCAGGCAGATTACCTTGGTGCCGGGGCCGGCGCGGGTGACCAGCGTTTTCATTTGCTTTGAAGTCAGGTTCTGCGCCTCGTCGAGGATCAGATATTTGTTGAGGAAGGTGCGGCCGCGCATGAAGTTCAACGAACGGATGCGGATGCGGCTGTGAATCAGATCGTTGGTCGCGGCACGGCCCCAGTCGCCGCCGCCCTGATCGGTTTTGGTCAGGACTTCCAGATTGTCCATCAACGCGCCCATCCACGGCGTCATCTTTTCCTCTTCCGTGCCAGGCAGAAAACCGATGGCCTCGCCGACCGGAATAGTGACGCGAGTCATGATGATTTCGCTGTAGCGCTTGTCGTCAAGTGTTTGCGCGAGACCGGCGGCGAGTGTCAGCAACGTCTTACCGGTGCCTGCCTGACCGACCAAGCTGACGAAATCGATGTCCGGGTCCATCAACAGGTTCAGCGCGAAATTCTGATCGACGTTGCGCGCGTTGATACCCCACACCGAATGACTCGGTTTGCGGAAATCGACCATCACTTCCAACACCGCGCTGTCGCCTTCGCGACTGCGCACGACCACTTCCATGGGGCGTTCACCGCCAATGGCGAGGCATTGATTGGGATGCCACGTCTCGACCTGCGGGCCTTTCACCCGGTAGAAGGTACGGCCCTCTTTCTGCCACGAATCCATGCTGTCGCCATGACTGCTCCAGAAATCGTCGCCCAGTTCCGCGCGGCCGGAATACAGGTCCTTCTTGCTGCCGGGCATGCCGTCCGGCAAATCGGCTTTGAGAATGCGCGTCTGGATAGACAGCTTGCGGGCCGCCTGACCGTTGCCCAGCGCCGCGGAACGGGTGTCGAGCGGCAACCCGGCCTCGATATCGCTGTGGGTGGCATTACTGGTGAGTTCGTCCAGGAAGCGGTTGGTCTGGCGCACATTGCGTGCAACTTCGGTCATGCCGACCTTGGCGTTGTCGAGTTCCTCCAGCACCGCCATGGGCAGGAACACATCGTGTTCATGGAAGCGGAACAGCGCGGTGGGATCGTGCATCAGGACATTGGTGTCGAGAACGAACAGACGTTTACCGGCGATGGTTTGTTTGCTCAAGGTGGCCTCTGAATGACTGCGCGATGGCGTGAGATTAGTTGGTTTTGCCGAGTGCTTTGACGGCGGTGAGCACTTCATCCACATGTCCGGGCACTTTGACCTTGCGCCATTCGGCACGCAGCACGCCGGTGGTATCGATCAGGAAGGTGCTGCGCTCGATGCCCATGACCTTTTTACCGTACATGTTTTTCTCTTTGATGACGTCGAACAGCCGGCAGAGTTTTTCCTCGGCGTCGGACAGCAGTTCGAAGGGGAAGTTCTGTTTGTCCTTGAATCTCGCATGCGATGCGAGGCTGTCGCGCGACACGCCGAGAATGACGGTGTTCAGGCGTTTGAATTTGGCGTGCTGGTCGCGGAAGTCCTGGCCTTCCAGGGTGCAGCCCGGTGTGCTGTCCTTGGGATAGAAGTAGAGCACGACATTCGAACCCTTGAGATCGGCGAGGCGGGTCTCCCGATCACCGGTGGGGTCGCCGGTGGCGGGCAGACGAAACTCCGGAACCTTTTTGCCGAGGACAACTGTGCTCATGAGGCGTATCCCGCGGAGGCGTGTCAGCCTTTGACCGGTTCGATGATGGCGTCGAGATTAAGCTGATCGCAGAAATCCATGAACTCGTCGCGCAGCGTGGCGATGTGCAGCTGCGCCGGGATGTCCACGTGCATATGCACCGAGAACATCTGCGTGCCGGTGTGCGCCGCCGCATAGCTGCTGGTGGCCAGGTCCTGAATATTGATCTGCCGACTGGAAAAGAAATTCGCCAGATTGTGCACGATGCCGGGATTGTCCAGCGCCACCACGTCCACGGCGTAGGGCAGCAGGTCACCTTGGGGCTCGCGCAGCGCGGTGCGCCGGCTGGTGATGGTCATGCCCAGGCGTTCGGCCAGTGGCGGCAGCTGGTCTTCCAGCTTGGCGACGGCGTTCCAGTTTCCGGATATCAACAGGATGACGGCGAAGTCGCCGCCCAGCACGGTCATGCGGCTGTCGGCGATATTGCAGCCGCTTTCCAGCACACAGCGGGACAGGTCGTTGACCAGGCCCGGGCGGTCTTCGCCCAGGGCGGAAATCACGAGGAAATTGTATTTGGGCGTGGTGTTCATGACCGATCAACAACGATGGAATGGAATGCCCGGGCAGGGTTTTCCGGTGCGCGCCAGTGTACCACCTTTGTGGCGCGGTTGGTCAGCGGGCTCATGCCGCCGGCGTGTCGAGATCGACCGAACGCAGCCGTTCCGCGGCCTCCTCGGGACTGAGCGTGCTGACGAACAGCCCGGAGCCGAGTTCGAAGCCGGTCGGGATGCTGGTGCGCGGACAGATCTCCAGATGCCAGTGATAGCTGGCATCGCAGTCGGCGAACTCGTCGCCGCGCGGTTTGGAGTGCAGGAAGAAATTGTACTGGGCGCCGCCGATCACCGCGTCCAGTCGGCCCATGGTGCGTTTGAGCACCCGCGCCAGATCGGCCCGGTCGCGTTCGGTGATATCCAGGAAATTGCTCTGGTGCTGGAGCGGCAGGATATGCACTTCCCACTCGTAACGGCTGGCGAACGGCTTGATGGCGATGAAGCGCTCACCACGCTCGACCACATACTGGCCGACATTGATGCGCCGGCGGATCTGTCCCGAGGCGCGGTCGTAGATAGTCGCCTCGAAGGTCAGCGCCTCGTCGATCAGCGAACAGAAGATGCACTGGTGCTGCTTCTGGTAGTGCGTGCGGCTGTGGGTGACTTCGTTGTAGACGTTTTCCGGCACCACCGGCATGGCGATGATCTGGCTGTGGGTGTGCGCAATGCTGGCCCCCGCCGCTGGCCCGAAGTTCTTGAACACCAGCACGTAACGGATGCGCGCATCGTTGGCGTAGATCTGCGTCATGCGTTCCTGATAGGCGCCGAACAGCAGGAACAGGTGTTCTTCGCTCATTTCGTGCAGTGCGATGCCGTGCTGGCGGTGGTCGATAATGACCTCGTGGCGCCCGTAACCTTCGATGGCCTGTTGCAGGCCGAACACCAGATTGCCGGTGGAACGGTCGTCACCGAGCACCGGATAGAGATTTTCCACAATACGCGCTTGCCAGTTGTCGCCGTCCGGATAGGAGGCGATGGTCGGCGGCGTCATGTGCTCGTTGCCGGTGCAGAACGGGCAGGTGTCCACATGCCGGCGGGTGTCGCGCGGCGCCGGATCCTCGGCCTTGCGCGGGCGCATGGAGCGGGCGGTGGCGACCAGCACGGACTCGCTGGGCACGATCGGATTAATGCGGATTTCGCGGATGGCTTTGATTTCGGTGTCAGTCATGGCAGCGCAAGCTCAGGTGAATGCGCCGGCATACTACTGCACGGGGCGGGTGTCGACCAGCATCGGAATGAATCATGGCCGCTCCTACAACTGCCGAGGCGCCCCCCGGTTTGCTTGTCAGTACCTGACCGGGCCAGTAGTATGTCCGGGATTTTTCGATCCCCCGGAGAGGTTGCATGTTCCACGGCAGTATGGTCGCGCTGGTCACGCCGATGCGGGCGGATGGCGCGGTCGACGACGACAGTCTTGCGGGGCTGATCGAATTCCACCTCCGTCAGGGTACGGATGCCATCGTTGCCGTGGGCACGACCGGCGAATCGGCCACGCTCGACGAGCACGAGCACTGCGATGTCATCCGCCGGGTCGTCGAACTGACCGCAGGACGGGTTCCGGTCATCGCCGGCACCGGCGCCAATTCCACCACCGAGGCGATCAGTCTGACCCGCTGCGCGCTCAAGGCCGGGGCGGATGCCTGCCTGCTGGTGACGCCGTACTACAACAAGCCGACCCAGGAAGGTTTGTATTTGCACCACAAGGCCGTGGCCGAGGCCGTGCCGATCCCGCAGATTCTGTACAATGTGCCCGGACGCACCGCCGTCGATATGTTGCCGGAGACCGTGGAGCGCCTGGCGTCGATCTCGAACATCGTCGGCCTCAAGGAGGCCACCGGCGATCTCAGCCGGGTGCGCGATATCCTCGATCGCTGCGGTGACCGCTTGGATCTTTATAGCGGCGACGATGCCACTGCTGGCGAATTCATGCTGCTGGGCGGCAAGGGCGTGATCTCGGTGACGGCGAACGTGGCGCCGGCGGCCATGCATGCGCTGTGCGTCGCGGCCATGGCCGGCGACCGCGCGACGGTCGACAGCATTGATGCGCCGCTGCGCGCCTTGCACCGCGATCTGTTCGTCGAGGCGAACCCGATCCCGGTAAAATGGGCGTTACAGGAAATGGGTATGATTCCGCCGGGTATTCGGTTGCCGCTCACGCCCTTGTCGGAACGCTATCACGAGACCGTCCGGGATGCGCTGCGTCAGGCAGGCATCCTGTGAACATTCATCACGAACATGGATCCAAATCGCCCATGAATAAATATGCAACGCCTCTTCACGGTTTGGTTCTCCTGCTCGCGGTCAGCGCGCTGGCCGGCTGCGTGCCCGGCGGTACACCCACGACGTATTCCGAATACGCCTCCGGCGAACAGGGCAAGGCCGCGCCGGGTACCAGTGGAGTTTTGGTGCAACCAAAAGGCATGTCTGTCGAACGGCATGGCGACAAACAGTGGTTGGTGGTCCAGGCGTCGGCCGAGACCGTGTGGCCGAAAGTACACGACTTCTGGTTGCAGAACGGTTTCCTGCTGACCATGGACGACCCCCATGTCGGCATTATGGAAACCGACTGGGCGGAGAACCGCGCCGATATCCCGCAGGATTTTATTCGCAACACCATCGGCAAGGCACTCGACTTCATGTACTCCTCGGCCACCCGCGATCGCTTCCGCGTGCGTCTGGAACGAGTGAGCACGGATAGCACCGAAATTTACATCAGCCACCGGGGCATGGAGGAAGTGGTCCAGGGTCAGTCCGGTTCCGATACCGGCACCCTCTGGAAACCGCGTCCCAGCGATCCCGAACTCGAAGCCGAGATGCTCGCGCGTCTGATGGTGTTCATGGGCTCGGATCAGACGCGTGCGGCGGCGCAAGTGGCGCAGAAATCTACCGTGCAGACCGCGGCGCGTGCGCAATTGGTGGTGAATAGCGCCGGCGAGAGCACGCTCATTGTCGACGATGGTTTATCACGCGCCTGGCGCGAAGTTGGCCTGGCGTTGGATCGTGTCGGCTTCACCGTTGAAGACCGCGATCGTAGCGGCGGCCTGTATTTCGTGCGCTACAACGACCCGCTCAAGGAAGACAAGAAGAAGGGCTTCCTGTCCAAGCTGGCGTTCTGGAGCGACGACGATCCGAAGGCCGCCGAGCAATATCGAATCTTGCTGATCGCGCAAGGCGATAAGACCCATGTCACGGTGCAAAATGCGCAAGGTCAGCCCGACAATTCACCCACGGCGAAGCGCATCCTGACGCTGGTACAGGAGCAGATGCAGTAGAAAATCGGTCGTCGGGATTGGGGCATCGTAGGTTGGGGTGAGGCGTGGTGTGCCGAACCCCAACAGACCCGCTGCCGGTCGATCGTTGGGGTTCGCTACGCTTACCCCAACCTACGTGCCTTTCCGGCCTACGTTCCCATGTTTCCTGAAACTTGAGGCCTATGCTCCGATTCTCTTCCCTCGGCAGCGGCAGTCGCGGTAACGCCACGCTGGTGGAGGCGGGGAACACCTGCGTGATGGTCGATTGCGGTTTCTCCGTCAGCGAGACGCAACGCCGGCTCGTCCGTCTCGGCAAATCTCCCGGCGACATCCACGCCATCCTCGTTACGCACGAACACAGCGATCATATTGGTGGTGTGGCGGCCTTCGCGCGCCGCTTCGGTATTCCCGTGTGGATGACGGCGGGCACCTCGGTCATGCTCAACGCCACCGATTTCCCCAGTCTCGACGGGCCCGTCAGATTCGATGGGCATACGCCGTTTGCCATCGGCGATCTTCAAGTCACGCCGTTTCCGGTACCACACGATGCCCGCGAGCCCTGCCAGTTCGTCCTCAGCGACGGCGCGGTGCGGCTGGGCGTGCTCACCGATACCGGCAGCATCACCGCGCACATCCATCAGCAACTGACCGGTTGTCAGGCGCTGCTGCTGGAGTGCAATCACGACGCGGCCATGCTCGCCGACGGCCCGTATCCGCCCAGTCTCAAACAGCGCGTCGGCGGTCGTCTCGGCCATCTCAGCAATCATCAGGCGGCGGAATTGCTGGCGGCGCTGGATACTTCGCAACTGACGCACCTGGTCGCCGCCCATCTGAGCGACAAGAACAACCGTTCGGAACTGGCACGACAGGCGCTGGCCGATGCACTCGGCTGCGATCCCGGCTGGATCGGCGTCGCCGATCAGACCGAGGGGCTGGCCTGGCGGCAGGTGGGGTGATCGGGATTCGGGGTTTGTAAGCCTGTGTAGTATCATGTGCGCCTTTCCAGCGGCCACCGCCGCGCGCTCATTCTGAATCGAGACGGACACATGCTGCACATTCCCGGCGGTCCCGCCCTTTCCGGTTTTCGCACTGAAAAACTGCTGACCCGCGCCCGGGAGCGGGTCGCCGATCTCGAAACGATCCACGCCGAATTCTGGCATTTCGTCGATCTCGAACAGCAACTCGATGCCGCCGACCGCGCCACGCTGGAGCGCCTGCTGGGCGACGGGATATCGAGTCCACCCGTGCCTGAGCACGCGCAGCTGTTTCTGATCGTGCCGCGCCTGGGCACGATTTCGCCCTGGGCGAGCAAGGCCACCGACATTGCGCACAATTGCGGTCTGCGGCGTATTCATCGCATCGAACGCGGCATCGCCTATCGCGTGCGTGCCGCGGCGGGACGGGTGCTGAGCGACGCCGAACGCGCCGCGTTGTTGCCGCTGCTGCACGACCGCATGACCGAGACCGTGTTGACCGGTGCCGACGAGGCCGTCGCGCTGTTCAAGACCGCCGCGCCCGCTCCGCTGACGACCGTCGATATCGTTGGCGGTGGTCGTGAGGCGCTGGTCGCGGCCAACCGTTCCCTGGGACTCGCTTTGTCCGACGATGAGATCGACTATCTGGTCGAGAGCTTCACCGGTCTGCAGCGCAATCCCACCGACGTCGAACTGATGATGTTCGCGCAGGCCAACTCCGAACACTGCCGGCACAAGATCTTCAATGCCGATTGGATCATCGACGGCCAGCCGCAGGATGTGTCGCTGTTCGGCATGATCCGCGAGACCTATCGCGCCAGCCCCGACGGTGTACTGTCCGCCTACAAAGACAATGCGGCGGTGATGCAGGGTTTCGCGGCCAAGCGCTTCTTCCCGGATGCGCACGGCGTGTATGCCGAACACAGCGAAGACATGCACATCCTGATGAAGGTCGAGACGCACAATCACCCGACGGCGATCTCGCCGTTTCCGGGCGCGGCGACCGGTTCCGGCGGCGAGATCCGCGACGAGGGCGCGACCGGACGCGGCAGCAAACCGAAGGCGGGCCTGTGCGGCTTCTCGGTGTCGAATCTGCGCATTCCCGGTTTCGAGCAGCCGTGGGAAACCGACTTCGGCAAACCGTCGCGCATCGTCTCCGCGCTGGACATCATGATCGAAGGCCCGCTCGGTGCGGCGGCGTTCAACAACGAATTCGGCCGCCCGAATCTGTGCGGCTATTTCCGCACCTTCGAAGAGCGCGTGCCGGGACCTACCGGCGACGAGATCCGCGGTTAT
>JACRMO010000088.1 GCA_016214925.1 Gammaproteobacteria bacterium | reverse complement strand
ATGGGCGGCCGCCGGTTCTGCGCCACCAGATAATTCTTCGCGGTATTGATCGCGATGCGGTACAGCCAGGTATAAAAGGCACTGTCGCCACGGAATGACGGCAGCGCGCGATAAGCCTTGATGAAGGCCTCCTGCGCGACATCCTGGGCTTCGCTGGGATCGTGCAGATAACGCGTCACCAGATGCACGATTTTGTTCTGATATTTCCGAACCAGGAGGTCGAAGGCGCGCTTGTCGCCCTGCTGGACGCGCTCGACCAGCACCTGATCGGAACTGTGTTCATTCATCCCATTCCCCAAACGTCTCACGGCCGACGTCTCCCCGCAGCGTAGACAAGTGCCGCGGCAAACAGTTCGCCAGACCCGTTACTTTAGGGTAACTTATGGAAATTCCAAGCACGACGGTTATTTCCCACGAGCCATGGCACTGACATTCGACAGCGACGTATTGGTCATCGGTAGCGGTGCCGCCGGGCTACGGCTGGCGCTGGAACTGGCCGACCACTGCCGGGTCGCGGTGCTGGCCAAGGGGCCGATCACCGAGGGCAGCAGCCTGTACGCCCAGGGCGGTGTCTCGGCGGTGCTCGATCCCGAAGACAGCATCGAATCGCATGTCGCCGACACCCTGGACGCCGGCGCCGGGCTGTGCCATGAAGACGCGGTGCGCTTTACCGTCGAACGCGGCCCGGACGCGGTGCGCTGGCTGATCGACCACGGCGTGCCCTTCACCCGCGAACACGCGGGTGATAACAGTGGCGAGGGCGACCATTTTCACCTGACCCGCGAGGGTGGCCACAGTCACCGCCGGGTGATCCACGCCGCCGACGCCACCGGCGCGGCCATCGAGACCTCGCTGGTCGCCTGCGCGCGGGCGCATCCGAACATCGCACTGTACGAACGCCACATCGCCGTCGACCTGATCACCACCGCCAAGCTCGGCCTGTCCGGCCCCAATCGCTGCGTCGGCGCCTATGTGCTCGATCGCGGCCACGGCGGCGTGGATCTGTTCCGCGCGCGTTTCGTATGTATCACCCGCACGCCAAGTCGTTCCTGATTACCGAAGCGGTGCGTGGCGAAGGCGGCTTATTGAAACTACCCAATGGCGAACGCTTCATGCACAAGTTCGATGCGCGCGCCGAACTCGCGCCGCGCGATATCGTCGCGCGCGCCATCGACCACGAGATGAAACGCCTCGGCGCCGAGTGCGTGTATCTGGATATCAGCCATAAACCGGCCGAGTTCATCAAAGAACATTTTCCGACCGTGTATGCACGTTGCCTGGAATTCGGCTACGACATGACCCAGCAGCCGATTCCGGTAGTGCCGGCCGCGCACTACACCTGCGGCGGCGTAATGACCGATCTGCACGGCCACACCGATATCGACTGCCTCTACGCCATCGGCGAGACCGCGCACACCGGCCTGCACGGTGCCAACCGCATGGCCAGCAATTCGTTGCTGGAATGTCTGGTGTTCGGACAAGCCGCCGGTCAGGACATTATCGCCAAGCTGAACAATGTCGCGCTACCGCCTGCACTGCCCGCCTGGGACGAATCGCGCGTCACCGACTCCGACGAAGAAGTCGTGGTGAGTCACAACTGGGATGAACTGCGCCGCTTCATGTGGGACTACGTCGGCATCGTGCGCAGCAACAAACGTTTGGAACGCGCCCTGCGCCGCGCGCTGCTGTTGCAACATGAGATCCACGAGTACTACAGCAATTTCCGCGTCACCAACGACCTGATCGAGCTGCGCAACCTGGTGCAGGTCGCCGAACTCATCATCCGCTCCGCACAGAGCCGCAAGGAAAGCCGCGGCCTGCATTACACGCTGGATTATCCGGATGCCGACGCCTCGCATCCGCCGCAAGACACCGTGCTCACACCCACGCTGCCCGAGGAACGCCGCAGTATGGCGTGGGCGGGGAATCACTGATCCGGACGATCACCCCGTCGTGAGGCACTCGACATGGGCGACCTCTGCCGCTTCCGGACCATCCCACAACCAATCGCACAAGGCCGCGACGGCGGCGGCATCGCCTTCGACGTGCACTTCGACACTGCCGTCGGAGAGATTCTTCGCGTAACCAAAGACGCCGAGTTCCAGCGCCACGTTGAGGGTCGCGGCGCGGAAGAACACGCCTTGCACGCGGCCGCTGACACGGCAGCGACGCGCGCTGTTCATGGCAGTTCCAGCACGGCGGGTTGGCCGGCGCGCAACTGCACATCGGCCGGCACCTTGAATTCGACCTCGACGGGATATTGCGGCGGCCGCTGGCTGTCGATCGGTTCAAGCCCGATCTGCACAATGCGCGTATCGAAGCGCTGTTCACCCACGCGCACGGCAACAGCCGCATCCGCTTTGAGCGTGGCCACGTGCGCGGCATCGACGTTGACGCGCGCACGCATAAGATCACGCGCGGCCAGTGTCACCAGCGGCATCGCTTGTTGCGTGTTGACGATGGCCTGACCCGGCGCGACCGGCACGGCCAACACCCAGGCCGCGAACGGTGCCTTGATAGTATGACATTCCAGTGCCACCTCGGCGGCGATCCGTTCGGCCTGCGCCGCCTGGTAAGCGGCATCGGCGTCATTGAGACCGATCTCGGCGAGCTGCAATTCACGCTCCGACAACACGGTCCGGTCGAACAGTTCCTTGGCGCGCCCCCACTCGCGCTCGGCCTCGGCGCGGTGCAACTCGAGTTTCTTCACCGCACTTTTCGCATGCGCGACACGCGCCTGTACTTCGCGCACATCCAGGCTCAGCAAGGATTGCCCCGCCGCCACCGCCTCGCCCGGGCGCACCGATACCGTGGCGACAATGCCCGACACCGGCACACTCAGCGAGACGCGATTGGCCCAGTCCAGTTCGCCGTTGACTTCGGCGGCACTGGCCAGCGCGCTGAGACAGCACAATACAAGGGCACTGCACATCCTGATCTTCATGGCGTCTCAGCCTCCTCCGCAGCGGTCTGCGCGAACAACGGACGTCCACGCAAGGCATTCAACCGCGCCCAATTCAGCAGCAAGCGGTAATCGAGTGCGGCCTGGCGCAGACGCGCCTGCGACGACACGACCATGGCGTCACCCAGATCCGAGTTCACTTCCATCTCGTACAGCGCGCGACTGCGGTCGAGATACAGCTCGCGGTAATCGACGCGCGTCTGCGCCGCTTCGCGACTGGCGCGCAGCACCTCGATCTCTTCCCACAGCGATTGCGCGCCCTGGCGCAGCTCCAGCTCGGCACGCGCCAGTTCCGCTTCGCTACGGCTGAGTTCGGCGCGCGCCTGGGCGCGCTCGGCGCTGCTGCGTCCGCCGCTATATAAGGGCACTTCCAGTTGTACACCGACCGACCAGGGGTCCGCATCGCCGGTTTGGCGCTGATATTCGCTGGCTGCGGCGCGACCGGTGATGACGGGGCGATCGACGGCACGCGCCGCCTGCATGCGTTCGCGCGCGGCCTCGGTGTCGGCACGCAACGCACGCAGCTGCGCATTCTCGCGCAGCGTCTCGGCGACCAGCTTTTCCAAGGCTGGCGGCTCGACCGCGATGGCATCCAAGGCCGGCTCCTCCAGCGTACTCGACAACTGCCCGGGGCGGTTGAGCGTCTCGGCGAGTGCGACCCGACTGATGCGTTGCTGCGCCTGCGCCGCATAGCGCGCCGAACGCGTCTCTTGATACTGCGTCTCCGCCGCCAGCAGCGCGATCTCGGAGACCTGCCCCAGCTCATGCTGATCGCGCGCGCGATCCACGCGCACATAGGCGATCGCCATGGCCTCGTCCTGCACACGGAAGCGCAGATCGGCCAGCAACACGCCCAGATAGCGTTCGAGGATGTTCAGACTGCGTTGCGCTTGGGTGTCGGCGTAACGTAACTGCCGACCACTGAGCGTGGCATCGGCGGCGGCGACGTTCGCGCGGGTGCGGCCGAAATCGTACAGGCGCTTGCTCAGCACCAGACTGGCTTGAGAATCGTTGCGCGATTGATCGAAGGCATAGTCGGCCGGTTCGATCCACGTCGCCTCGGCATTCACACCGGCGTTGAAACCGTAGCTCGCGCGGGCCTGGTCGCGTTGCGCCTGGGCGATATCGGTCTCGGCCGCGGCCGCCTGCAGGTCGGGGTGTGCTTCATTCGCCAGGGAGAGCGCGTAGTCGAGGCTGAGCGGTTCGGGCAATACGCCGGCAGCCTCCGCTTCCGCCCCGGATTCCAATCCGGATTTCGGACCTGATACCGCCCCTGATTCCAACGGGGCTTCTGCGGCGATGCTTATCCACGACAGGCTGCATCCCATCGCGATGCAGAGTGCATGGACCAGCCGCGGCGCACGCATGTCCTAGCGTGCCGCCTGTCGACGTTCGCGTTTGTATTGCGTGAACGACTGCGTCTTGTAGACACCGTCGACCACATACTCACCCAACCAGAGAAATTCGCGCGCATCCGTGGTCGGCCCGGTATGCCGCGCGACCGGCTTACCGTCGAGATCGAAGAACATCAGCACCGGCGTCGCGCGCACGCGGTGTTCGCGGAAGGCAAAGTCTTTTTCCGTGACGCTGTTGCCGTGGAAATCCGTGATGCCGATATCGCCTTCGATGTCGACCGTGAAATTCAGGAAATGCGCCTTGTAGTAATCCTGCACCTCGGGCTGGTTGAGCACCGTCTCGCGCATGCGATGGCAGAATGGACACTCGTCCATTTCGAAGAAGATGAAAATACCCTGCTTGCCCTGCTCGCGCGCGGCGGCGAGTTCCTCGCGGAAATCGCCCAGGCTCTGATCGAAGAAATATTCCTGTGCATCGCGCGGCGTGCCGGCGAACGCGCAACCGGCAACGAACAGACCGAGCGCGAACAACCAACGCAAGCTCACGGCTGCGGCTCCGGCACGGTGGCGCGCGTTTGTTTGTTCGTGGCGCGCGTGCGCGTCTTTTTCTCAATGAAGGCTTCCAGCTCGTCGGCTGTAATACTACCGACGTGCCGCGCCACGAGCTCGCCTTCCGGCGAGATGATGTAGGTCATGGGCAAGCCCTCCACGTCCAACCGCGCATTGGGCGGATCGATCTCGCCATTGCGCAGGATCGGATAGGACATCGGATGCTCTTCGACAA
>JACRMO010000087.1 GCA_016214925.1 Gammaproteobacteria bacterium | reverse complement strand
TCGCCGGCGAGCGGATCTGCGCCGACCGCGCCACGATGGGTGAGATTTTCCAGGATGGTCAGGCCCTGACGAACAATCGCGTGGCTCTTGCGGCCTTTGATGTTGGCGACAAACCCGACGCCGCACGCATCATGCTCGTTATTGGGATCGTAGAGCCCCTGTTTCGGCGGCAAACCACCACGACTCATGGCCGGACCTCATTGTTCTGCGTTCAAATTTGGAATTCCGCGGCGGGGTGAGGGGGTGTCCTCAACGCGCGGGCGTGGCTGGACCCCGATTGGACCCCCGGGCGGCCGGCAAGTATAGCGCCGGGGGTGTGGCGGTTCAATTAAGCAAAGGGGAGTGTTCCCCGTTTAGTTTCAGGGGCATGGCTGTGGCGAGCGAGGGTGCCAGCTCAGCGTTGAGTCTTTTGGATGTCGGCGTATACCGAGGCGAAGCTGCGCGCCCAGGGCTTGCCTTTGCGCACGTTGGCCGGTAAGGCCGCGGCTGCCGCATGTGCTTGCGCGCTGTTCTCGAAGTCTCCATGGATCAGCACATACCAATTCGCGCCTTTGTATACCGTACGGAACGTGGCGACCGGTTCTGGCACGGGATTCTGCCGCAGGTACTCGCGTAGGGATTTTTCGCTGCGACCACCGAGCAATTGCAGAGTGAAGTGAGAGTCGGGGCGTGATTGCAACCACGCGCTGCCCAGCTGTTCCGACGCTGCTGCCGGTGTGATTGGTGTGGCCACGGGCTGGCTCGGTTCAGGTGCGGGGGTTGGCGCGGGTTGAGTCGTCGGACCGGGTGTAGTGGTAACGGGCGCGCTGACTGTGGCCGGTTGCGGTTTTTCCGTCGGCGTGGGCTTGGCGGCGGTGATCCCACCAGGGGCTGACGCTTTGCCCGCCGGGGTGACGGCGGGCAAAGCGGGCGCATCGATCGGCGCGGTCGCTAGTCCGGTCGATTGGGGCGGTGGCACTGGGCTGTCCATCACGGGGGCGGGTGTGGTCACGGCTACGGTAGCAGGGGCTGTGTCGGGAACCGTCGGTGCCGGTTCGGGTTCTGGCCGGGCGAGGTCGGCGGGGCGCACGTCGTCCGCAGCCGTTGTCGTGTTGGCTGGAGTGGCCGGTTGGCTAGATGCGGACGCGGGTTCGCTTTGAATTTTATTATGTTTATCAGTCGATTGTTGGATTTCTGGGGTTGTCTCAAGAGATTCGCCGGACTCTTGTGCGGGACGCTCCGAGGGTACCTCAGGCGGGACCGGCGTGACGTTCTCGGTTTTGGGGCTGGTCGCCGGGGCCGTAGGGGGTGCCGATGTCACTAAGTCTAATGGGGGGGCGAGGGGCTCGTGTGTTGTCTGGTTTTGGCTCAAATACCAGGTGAGTCCTCCCGCGATCAGGCTGCCGATCAGCCCCAACACCAATACCGGTGGGGCGCGGCGCGAACCGGCCGCGGACACCGTTTTGCGGGCGGCCATCCGGCTGGCATGCTCTATCAGGGTTTCGTGGGCCAGTACATTGAGTTTGCCGGGCAGACCATCGGTAGCTTTGTGCAGCGCGCGGATCTCGGTGAGGCTAAACGGGCTTTCGCCCGAATAGCCGGCCACGGCGAGGCGATACATCAGATAAGCGGCGGTCTGCTGTTCATCGAAGCGAGGGATTTCCACATTGTGTAGCAGCGGTTGCTGGGGGCTGTGCCAGCCAGTCGCGGCCAACCGTTGTTCGAGCCCCGGCTCGCTGAACAGAATGACACGCAGCAGTTTAAGCGTCTCACGCGGGCCGTCGGCCAACTCCAGCAGGGCCTTGAGCACCGGATCGGGCAGTTGTTGGGCATCGTCGATGACGACCACTGCCAGTTGAGTGTTGTGCCGTAGGGTTTGGCAATGCCGGACCAGTTCGGCCTTGAGGCGTTCCGGCGTGGCGGATGCTTGCAGACCAAAACACTCGGCGAGTTTTACCAACAGCTCATCGGGGTGTTGGAGGTGCGCGCCGTTAAGGCGGCAGCTGCGCCAGTTGGTGTTGCCGCGCTGCAGAAATTGCTGCGCCAGAATAGTCTTGCCGCTGCCGACGGGCCCGCTGACGCCGAGGAGCATGTCGCCGAACTGGGTGAGGTGTTGCAGCAGATCGAGACGTTGGGTCAGACCCGGGTCGGCATAAAAGAACCGCGCGTCAGTCGAGTCGAGATAGGGTGCCTGTTGCAGTCCGAGCGTGGCGAGATACTCGGCCGCGGCGAGGGGATTGTGTTCCGGTGCGTTCAACGTGGTTCCTGTCCCTGAATAAACACGATGCGAAAACCTTTCCGCACTTGTTCGTCGCGTATTTTGAGCAGGGCCTGTTCGGCGCTCTCACGATCCACGAAGTGTTGTTTGACCACACGCCCTCCGGAGCCCTGCCGGCCGGATTCGCGCACCAGCGTCCAACCCTCCAGCAGATCTTCCTGCAGATGCAGGTGATAGTAGCGGGGCGTGGCATCTTCGCCAATGGCTGTCTGCATGTAGATGCGCATGATGATTCAGTGGCAAGCGCCGACCCTCAGGTCAGTTCCTTGGGATTGTAGACGCGTTCGTATTCGGTGATTGCATAACGGTCGGTCATGCCGGCGATGTAGTCGGCCACGCCGCGCGCGCGCCCGGGCGTGCCCATGATGGCTTCGACACGCTGACTGTGTTCACGCGCCTCGTCCGGCAACAGTCGCGGGTCGTCGATAAAGGCTTCGAATAGTGACGTTACCACGCGCCCGGCCTTGGTGGTCATGCGGTGCACGCGGTAATGCTGATACAGACTGTGGCGCAGGAAGCGTTTCAGCTCCAGGTTCTGTTCGCGCATGTTGTCGCTATAGGCGATCAGCGGTTCCGCGTGTGCACGCACCGCCCCGATATCGGCGGGCGCGGCGGCGCGCAATCGCTGGATGCTGGTTTCGACCAGATCCACGACTTGTCGGTTGATCATGCGGCGCACCACCTCGTGCACGGTCCGGCGCAGATTGAGATCTGGATAGGCGTTGCGCACCTCCGCGTATTGATCGCGGAACAGACGAATTTCGTTGAGTGCTTCGATGTCGATCAGGCGCGCACGCAGGCCGTCGTCGACGTCGTGACTGTTGTAAGCGATGGCGTCGGCGAGATCGGTCAGTTGTGCTTCCAGACTGGGTTGTTGGTGCGTGAGGAAGCGTTCGCCGAGTTCGCCGAGCTCTCGCGCATTGACGGCTGAGCAGTGTTTCAGAATGCCTTCGCGTGTCTCGAAGGTGAGATTAAGGCCGCTGAATTCCGCATAGCGTTCTTCGAGTTCGTCGACCACGCGCAGCGATTGCAAGTTATGCTCGAAGCCGCCATAGGATTTCATGCAGGCGTTGAGCGCATCCTGGCCGGCATGACCGAAGGGCGTGTGGCCGAGGTCGTGGGCGAGCGCGATGGCTTCGGTGAGATCTTCGTTCAGGCGCAGTGCGCGGGTGATGGAACGGGCGATCTGCGCGACTTCGATGGAGTGCGTCAGGCGTGTGCGGAACAGATCGCCTTCATGGTTCACGAACACCTGCGTCTTGTATTCCAGACGACGAAACGCGGCGGAATGGATGATGCGGTCGCGGTCGCGCTGGAATTCGCTGCGGTAAGCCGGTTTCGGTTCACTGTGGCGACGACCGCGCGAACGGCTGTCGGTGGCCGCGTAAGGTGCCAGACCGGTGTCGATTGCTGAAGTCGGCAAGTTCATTTCCTCATGCGCACGCGCAGCTCAAGGGATCAGCTCGCCGCGCGACTGTGCGCGGCATCCAGCGTGGCGCGCAGATGTCGGGCATCGAAGTCGCTGGTGACGATGGCCTCGCCGATAGCTTTCATCAGTACCAGGCGCAGACCGCCGTCGAGCACTTTTTTGTCGACGGCCATCAGATCCAGAAACTGCTCGGTATTCATGCTCGCTGGTGTCTGCACCGGCAGGCGCGCGCGTTCCAGAAGTCGGGTGATGCGCTCGACCTGCGTGGTATTCAGCCAACCTTGGCGTGCCGATAGCTCGGCGGCCAACAGCATGCCGGTGCCGACGGCTTCGCCGTGTAGCCAGGTGCCGTAGCCGGTACCGGTTTCAATCGCATGACCGAAGGTGTGGCCGAGATTCAGCAGCGCACGCTGGCCACTTTCGCGTTCGTCGGCGGATACCACTTCGGCCTTGTTGCGGCAGGAGCGTTCGATGGCAAATGCCAGCGCCTCGGGGTCGCGCGCCAGCAGGCGATCCAGATTCTGTTCCAGCCAGGTAAAAAATTCCGGATCGCGTATCAGTCCGTATTTGATGATTTCGGCCAAGCCCGCCGACAACTCGCGGTCGGCGAGGGTGTTGAGTGTATCGGTATCGATGACCACGCAGTTGGGTTGGTGAAAGGCGCCGATCATGTTCTTGCCGAGTTTGTGGTTGACGCCGGTTTTGCCGCCCACCGAGGAATCCACTTGCGCGAGCAATGTGGTCGGCACCTGAATGAAATCCACGCCGCGCTGATAACTGGCTGCGGCGAAGCCGCAGATGTCGCCCACCACGCCGCCACCCAACGCGATCAGGGTGCAGCGCCGGTTGAAACGGTTCTCCAACAGCGCATCGAAGATCATATTGAGTGTATCGAGGGTCTTGTAGACCTCGCCATCGGGTAGATTGATATGCTTTAGGGTGTAACCCGGCAGCGCGCTCTGTAAGGCGTCGAGATACAGCGGTGCCACGGTCACGTTGCTGACCACCAGCACTTGTTTGCCGTGGATATGCGGAGTGAACAGCCGTGAATCGGCCAGCAGCTGCGTGCCGATATAAATCGGGTAGCTGCGTGCGCCAAGATCGAGTTGCAGAGTACGCATAGGGTTTCCTGCCACGCCACGCGGGCATTTTCAAAACAGTGAGGATAAGTGAATCGTTGCGTCAGGCAAAGACCGGCGATCAGCGCTGCGTCCGGGCGCGTTTGGGACGTGCAGGCCGGATGTGGCGCAGGATCTGGTTGACGACGTCTTTGGCGGTGCGCCCATCGGTGAGCACCATGATCTCGGCGATCTCCCGGTAGAGCGGGTCGCGGATGGCGAGCAATTCTTCCAGCCGGCGTCTGGGGTCCTCGGTTTGCAGCAAGGGCCGGTTGCGGTCGCGACCGGTGCGCTTGAGTTGCTGGTCGACGGAGGTTTCCAGATACACCACCGTGCCACGCTCGGACAGATGCCGGCGGTTGTCCGGGTCGAGGATGGCGCCGCCACCGGTCGCCAGCACGATATCCGGCAGTTGGGTCAGCTCGTCGATTACGCTACGTTCGCGGGCGCGGAAACCGGCCTCGCCTTCCAGCTCGAAGATCAGCGGGATGTTGACTCCGGTACGCTGTTCGATCTCGCGGTCGCTGTCGAGGAAGTCGCGCTTGAGCAGACGCGCGAGTTGGCGTCCGATGGTGGTTTTGCCGGCCCCCATGGGACCGACCAGAAAAACATTGCCCGGCATGTGTGTCATGCCGGGCATGGTATGCCAGAAAGTCTGGCGGCTTACAAGTCGGAGTCTGCTTAGTTGGAAACCAAAGTGTCCTTGAGGATCTTCGGCGTGACGAAGATCAGCAGTTCCGACTTGTTGTCGATTTTACGGGTGTTGCGGAAGGCCGCACCCACGCCAGGCAGGTCACCGAGGAATGGGATCTTGTTCACTTCCTTGCGATTCTCCTGAATGTAGATACCGC
>JACRMO010000086.1 GCA_016214925.1 Gammaproteobacteria bacterium | reverse complement strand
TTGCACAACGCCGCCGGTGTGTTGATGGCGTTACAGGCCTTGGGTGAACGATTGCCGGTGACGGTGCAGGCGCTGCATGCGGGTTTGCGCGCCGCACAGGTGCCGGGGCGATTTACCGTCGTGCCCGGTCCGGTCGAGACGATCTTCGATGTGGCGCACAACCAGCACGCGGCGGCGGCGCTGGCGGGTGCGTTGGCGGTGCGTCCATGTCGCGGCCGCACCTGGGCGGTGTGTGGCATGTTGGCGGACAAGGATGCGGCGGGCGTGGCGAGCGCGCTCGCGGAACTGGTGCAGGGTTGGTATCTCGGCGGTTTGACGGGCGCACGCGGGCAATCGGCGCAAGACCTGGCTGAACGCATGGCATTGGCGCCCGCGCAACGGCAGCTGTATCCGGATCTGGCGATGGCTCATGCCGCGGCGCTCGCAGAAGCGCGGCCAGGCGATCGTGTGGTCGTCTTCGGCTCGTTTCACACCATAGCGGAGCTGCTGTCCCCGGGCCTATAATGCCTCCCCCATTCAAATTTGGCGGGGCCGGGAAGCCGGTGATCATCGAGCGAGGTAACGACGTGGACAATGTGGTCAAACAGCGTGTCATCGGTGCCGTGGTGTTGGTGGCTTTGGCGGTTATCTTCGTTCCCATGTTGCTGGACAAGTCCGAGACCGACTTGGGTCCGGTGGGCGGCAATCTGCCGGATCAACCGGAGCAGATCGTCCACGACCGGATCGAACCGCTGACGCTGCCCGAGCCGCCGCCGGAAACCGAGCCGGCCCAGGTGGTGCTCGATCAACCGACACCCGAGAACGCGGTAGCCGCCGCCGCAACCGCGCTGGCTACGGGCGCGCCGCAACTCGGGACGCCGCCAGCGCCGAACGCACCGAACGTGGGTGTGTCCGAAGATACGGTGACCGCACCGCAGCCCGCAGTCCCGGTTCCGGCCGTGCCCGCAGCGACGCCGGCGCCTGTTACGGCCACGCCACCGGCCGCGCCCACACCCGCGGCACCTGTCGTGACCCAACCGGCGCCTGCGCCGGCGGTGACCGCCCCTGCACCGGTGGCGAAACCTGCGCCCGCGCCGGCCAAGGCGCTGTCGGGCTGGGTCGTGCAACTCGTTGCCACGGCGACCAAGAGCAAGGCCCTGGCCTTGCAGGAGCAGCTGCGCGCGTTGGGTTACACCGCGTTTGTCGAAGAGATCAAGACGGCGCAGGGTGTACTGTTCCGCGTACGGGTCGGTCCGGAGCTGGAACGCGCCAATGCCGAGAACGTGCGCAACCGTCTGGAACAACAGGTGCACATCAAAGGTATTGTCACGCGCTATCCGTAGAGAACCGGCGGATTACGGATGGGCGCCGACAAACGGCGCCGCGGTGAAGCATGGCCTTTGCTACAATGCACGCTGAAAACGGCGTGCTGTCGGCAGGGTCTGCAAGCAGGATCGGAATTGAATCGCAGTCAACGGCGGGCAGTGTGAACTGGGCGGATTATTTCATTCTCGGGCTGATCGGATTGTCTATGCTGATCAGCATCTGGCGCGGATTCATTAAAGAGGCGATATCGCTGGCAACCTGGATCGTGGCGGTCCTGGTGGCGATGACGTTTTCCGATCCCTTCGCCGACATGCTCTCGCCCTGGATCGAACTACCTTCGGCGCGCGCGGTGGCTGGGTTTGCCGGGTTGTTTCTCATTGTGTTGATACTCGGCGCCTTGGTGGGTTTTCTGGCCGGGCAGTTGGTGAAGAAGACGGGACTGGGCGGTACCGACCGGGTGTTGGGTACGGTGTTCGGCGTGGCGCGCGGCGTCATTCTCGTTGCCGTGCTGGTGTTGCTGGCCGGGTTGACCGCGTTGCCGCGCGATCCCTGGTGGCAGACCTCGCAGCTCATGCCGCATTTCGAGCGGGTGGCGCTGTGGTTGACGCAGTATCTTCCCGCCGGGGTGGCGGACAATGTGCGGTTCGATATCCCGGTAGTACCGGTTGATGGCAAGCTGAGGTAGACATCTCCATGTGTGGAATCATCGGCATCGTGGCGCGTGAGCGGGTCAATCAGGCCCTGTACGACGGACTGACCGTGTTGCAACACCGTGGTCAGGATGCGGCGGGCATCATCACCTGCGATGGCCAGCGACTGTATCTGCGCAAGGACAACGGTCTGGTGCGCGACGTGTTCCATACCCGGCACATGCTGGGACTGCTGGGCAATGTCGGCATCGGCCATGTGCGCTATCCGACCGCCGGTTGTGAATCCAGTGCCGAGGCGCAACCGTTCTACGTGAATTCGCCGTTCGGCATCAGCCTCGCGCACAACGGCAATCTCACCAACACCGATCAGCTCAAGCAGGAGCTGTTCCGCGACGACCTGCGACATATCAACACCAATTCCGATTCGGAAATCCTGCTCAATGTCTTCGCGCACGAACTCACGCGTCAGGGCACCTTGCGCATCGACGAAGGCCATATCTTCGATGCCGTCGCCGGGGTGCATCGCCGTTGCCGCGGCGCTTATGCCGCGGTGACGATGGTGATCGGCTACGGCATCGTCGCGTTCCGTGATCCCTACGGTATCCGCCCGCTGGTGTTCGGTAAGCGCGACACGGCGGCGGGCACGGAATACATGGTCGCTTCCGAAAGCGTGGCCTTGGATGTGCTGGGTTACGAATTGGTGCGCGATGTGGCGCCCGGCGAGGCCATCTATATCACGCTGGATGGACAGTTGTTCACGCGCCAGTGCGCCGAGGCACCACGTTACGCGACCTGCATCTTTGAATACGTTTACCTGGCGCGGCCGGACTCCATCATCGACGACGTGTCGGTGCACAAGGCGCGTTTGCGCATGGGTGAGAAACTGGCCGCCAAGATCCAGCGCGAATGGCCGGAGCACGATATCGATGTGGTGATTCCGATCCCGGATACCAGCCGCACCTCGGCCCTGCAACTGGCGAACTCGCTGGGCGTGAAATACCGCGAGGGTTTCATCAAGAACCGCTACATCGGCCGCACTTTCATCATGCCAGGGCAGCAGCAGCGCAAGAAATCGGTGCGCCAGAAACTCAATCCCATCGATCTCGAATTCCGCGACAAGAACGTGCTGTTGGTGGACGATTCCATCGTGCGCGGCACCACCTCGCGGCAGATCATTCAGATGGCGCGCGAGGCCGGCGCGCGTAAGGTGTATTTCGCCTCCGCCGCGCCGCCGGTGCGCTTCCAGAATGTCTACGGCATCGACATGCCGAGTGTCGATGAACTGGTCGCGCACGGCCGTACGGTGGAACAGGTCGCAGCGGAAATCGAAGCCGACCGGTTGATCTTCCAGGATCTGGACGATCTCATCGGTGGGGTGCGCAAGGGCAACAGCAAGCTCAATGCCTTCGACTGCTCGGTGTTCACCGGTGAATATGTCACCGGCGACGTGAACCGTGATTATCTGGATCATCTGCAGAACCAACGCAGCGACAACGCCAAGCAGGAGCGCCGCGACGCGGAGGCGGACGAAGTGATCGAGATGTATAACAATGCCTGAAAGCTCGCCTGGCGGGATGCGGAATTGAGAAGGCTGCGTTCGCGGGGTTGACAGTCAGGGTCCGCGGACCTAGGTTATGAGCATGGCGCCGAGTTGACTCAGCTTGCGGGCGCTCAATAAATGCAGCTAAAGCGAGAGCAACCTGCTTTCGCTCGCGTTCGAAGCGGGTTTTTTTATGCCCGGCGCTGGGTTCTGCGCATGGGCGAGGACGAAAGTATGGATCTGGAACTGGACGATTACGGCTTCGATACCCTGGCGATTCGCGCCGGCCAGCACCGCACGGCGGAAGGCGAGCATTCCGAGCCGATTTTTCCGACTTCAAGCTATGTGTTCGCCAACGCCGCCGAGGCGGCGGCGCGCTTCGCAGGTAGCCAGCCCGGCAACATCTATTCGCGTTTCACCAATCCCACGGTACGCACCTTTGAGCAACGCCTGGCAGCGCTTGAGGGTGGGATTTCCTGCGTCGCCACGGCCTCCGGGATGGCGGCGATCCTCGCGACCTGTCTGGGTTTGCTGAAGCAGGGCGATCATCTGGTCTCATCGCGCGCGGTGTTCGGTACCACGACAGTGTTGTTCAGCACCTATCTGGCGCGTTGCGGCATCGAGACCAGCTATGTGCCATTGGCCGATCTGGATGCCTGGAAGGCAGCGATTCGCCCGAACACGCGCATGTTGTTCATCGAGACACCGTCGAATCCGCTCACGGAATTGGGCGACATCCGCGCGCTCGCCGTGCTCGCGCATGCGCACGATTGTCTGCTAGTGGTCGACAACTGCTTCTGCACACCGGCCTTGCAACGTCCTCTGGAATTGGGTGCAGACATCGTCATCCACTCGGCGACCAAGTATCTCGACGGACAAGGGCGCTGTGTCGGTGGTGCGGTGGTTGGCGATGCCGAGCGCGTCGGTAAAGATGTCTACGGTTTCCTGCGCACCTGCGGGCCGACGCTCAGTCCCTTCAACGCCTGGGTGTTTCTCAAAGGTTTGGAAACACTGTCGCTGCGCATGCGCGCGCACAGCGCCAACGCACTCGCGCTTGCGACTTGGCTGGAGATGCATCCGGCCGTCACGCGTGTCTACTATCCGGGGCTGGCTTCGCATCCGCAACATGCGCTGGCCGCGCGTCAGCAGCGCGATTTCGGTGGCATCGTCAGTTTCGAGGTGCGTGGTGGGCAGCAGGCCGCCTGGAAGGTGATCGATGCCACGCGCATGTTGTCCATCACGGCGAATCTCGGCGATGTGAAGAGCACGATTACGCACCCGGCGACCACGACGCACGGGCGGCTTACGCCGGAGCAGCGTGCCGACGCCGGCATTACCGATGGATTGATTCGCGTTGCGGTCGGATTGGAAGATATCGCGGATATCCGCGCCGATCTGGCGCGAGGGCTGGATTGAATACGTGGCGTGAGGTGTTGTGCCTCACGCCACGTATTGCGCTCATTTTGCCCCGGGCATCGGTGTGATCTTGCCCACGCCCCAGTGGGCGACATCGCCATAGGTGAACGGCATGTCCGCGCAGAGCGTCACCCCGGGGCGCACGCGCGCGATGTTCACGGTGCAACAGCTCTGTTCGGCGCGTTCGATTTTATCGCCGTTGTAGCGCGGCAGAACCAGCAATTGCACGACGGCATTGTCTTCCAGTTCCAGCGTGCCCTCGATGCTGAGCAGGTAGTAGGTGTCGCCGCTCGGCCCACGCAATACGCAGGTGCCCTGCACACGCATGGGATTGGGGCCTACATAGCCATAGGGTTCGTAGACTTCCAGAAGATGCTTTTGGGCATTCATGACACACCCCCCGAGATTAAGCCGACATGCCGGCAGCATGCACCACGAAATTCGCTGCTGTCAAAATGGATTTGATCTAAAGGGCGAAGCCGGCTGGCCCATGGCTGAGTGCCATTTTCCGACATGCTCGCAAGCCGATAATAAAATGGAACATTCGCACATGGCATCCGACCGGTCGCGCGAGGTGTTGCTGGGCCTGTACCGGGCCGCATTGGCGGCGGTGGACGGCGAGCGTTGCGTAGCGTCACAGCTGCGGGCGCAGCCTCTGAACGGGCCGATTTGGGCCGTTGCGATCGGCAAGGCGGCGAGCGCCATGCTCACGGGTGCTTTCGCTGTGCTGGGTGAACAGTTGCAGCACGCCTTGCTCGTCACCAAACACGGCCATGTTCAAGGTCGCGCTTTTCCACGGACGGAGATTCTGGAGGCCGCGCATCCCGTGCCGGATGCCACGAGTCTCGCGGCGGGGGAGCGCCTTCTGGATGTGCTGGCCGCGGCACCGGCGAATATCAGTTGGTTGTTCCTGATCTCCGGGGGCGCTTCGAGTTTGGTCGAGGTCTTGCCAACGGCGATGACGCTCGCGGATATGCAACGCGTGAATCAGTGGTTGTTGGCCAGCGGTTTGCCCATCGAGCAGATGAATGCGGTGCGCCGTCGGCTGTCGCGCATCAAGGGCGGACGTCTGCGTGCTTATTTGGGCGACCGACCGGCGCGAGTGCTGTTGATCTCCGATGTGCCCGGTGACGATCCAGCCATCATCGGATCCGGTTTGTTGCATGCGGCCTCTGCAGATGCCGATGCTTTACCCGAACAGTTGCCGGCATGGCTGAATGATCTGTGTGCCCAGACCGACGCGATGTCGGCGGATGTACCCGCTGCGCACATCGACACCGCCGTTGTCGCGCGATTGGATCAGGCCTTGGATGTCGTGGCGCGCGGCGCGGCGGCGCTGGGTTATCGTGTCGTTCGCGCGCCCGAACGTCTGCACGGTGATGCGGTCGAGGCGGGGCGGCACATCGCCGCAAGCTTGATCGCCGGCACGCCGGGCGTGTATCTCTGGGGCGGTGAGACCACCGTGCGTCTGCCCGATCAGCCGGGGCGAGGTGGGCGTTGTCAGCAGTTGGCACTGGCGGCGGCGCAGGTATTGGCCGAACAGCCAAGTATCTGTTTGCTCGCTGCGGGTACCGACGGTAGCGACGGGCCCAGTAATATGATGGGTAATGTGATGGGTGACGTTGTGGATGATATGGCGGGTGATGTCGCCGGTGCGTGTGTCGATGGACGGACGCTGGCGCGGGGCACCTTGGACGGTCTCGATGCCGCTAGCGCGTTACAGCAGGCCGATGCCGGCCGTTTCCTTGAGGCCGCGGGCGATCTGCTTGACACTGGCCCGACCGGCACCAACGTTACCGATGTGGTGATCGGCCTGAAGACGGTTGAGAACTGAGTGGTGCTGCAGATATGACAACCGATCTCCATAGCGCGGCGCACGCCTGTCTTGCGGAAAGCGATCCCGAGTGTAAATGCACGCGCACGCGCGAGACCTGGACGCGCTTGCAGTCGGGCGAACTCGCCATTGTGCCTGTCATGCACGGCATTTCGCTCGATGCGCCCGGGCGCCCGCCGCGGCCTGAACTGGTGCCGCCGCGTGAATTGCCCAAGCGGCGTCTGACGACCGTGGAAGGCCGCGCGGCGCTGCTGCATGCGCTTGCGCATATCGAGTTCAACGCCATCAATCTCGCTTGGGATGCCGTGTGTCGCTTCGCCGGCATGCCCGAGGATTTCTACCGCGACTGGACCTCGGTGGCGGACGAGGAGGCCTATCACTTCCGCTTGCTGCGTGAGCGCTTGCGGACACTGGGCCATGACTACGGCGATTTCCCCGCGCACAACGGCCTGTGGTCGATGGCGCTGCAGACGCGCGACGATGTGCTGGTGCGCATGGCCGTGGTGCCGCGCGTACTGGAGGCGCGGGGTCTGGATGTGACGCCGGGCATCATGCAGCGCCTGGGCGAGGCCAGCGATGCGGAGAGTGTCGCGATACTGGAGATCATTCTGCGCGACGAGATCGGTCACGTAGCCATCGGCACGCGCTGGTTTCATTACGCCTGCGCGCAACGCGGGCTGGAACCGCAAACAACGTTCCGCGATTTGCTGCGCGAACATATGCGCGGGCGGGTGAAAGGGCCGTTTTACCGGGAAGCGCGTGAGCAGGCCGGCTTCAGTGCGGCGGAGTTGGACGATCTGGAGTCTCTGTAGGAATGGCCTTCGGCCGCAAACCTGCCAATCTACGCGCGGTTCGCGGCCGAAGGCCGCTCCTACGGTGTGTTGGATCAGCCGTGATTTTGGCCGGTCAGTGCCAGCGTTTCCAGATGCAAGCCATCCTCGTCGCAACGCAACACGCTGCCCTGCTCATACCAGTCACCGAGCACGATGCGCTGCGCGCGTTCTCCATCGATGCTTAGATTATGTGTGGCGGGGCGATGCGTATGCCCGTGGATCAATCGGCGTACGCCGTGTGCGCGTAACGTTGCTTCCACGGTCTGTGGATTCACATCCATGATCTCGGCGTCTTTCTCGCCGGTGCGCTGACGGCTGGTCTCGCGCAGATTGGCCGCGATCGCGCGACGCTCGGCCAACGGTTTGGCGAGGAACTGCTGCTGCCAGGCGGGATTGCGCACCAGGGTGCGGAACTGCTGGTATTCGTGATCGTCGGTGCACAGGGTGTCGCCGTGCATCAACAACGTTGGCTCGCCATTGAGTTGAATCAGTGTCGGATCGGCGAGCAAGGTACAGCCGGTGGCGTGGGCGAAGGTCTCGCCGAGCAGGAAATCGCGGTTGCCGTGCATCACCCAGATAGGAATGCCGCGTGCAGTGGTAGCGTGCAGCGCGGCCAGTATGCGCTGATCATGCGCGTCGTCGTTGTCGTCGCCGATCCACGCTTCGAACAGATCGCCGAGAATGTACAGACCGGCACAGACCTGTGGATCGAGGCCGGCGAGGAGATCTTGAAACAGCGTCGTGATCGCCGGGCGGCGCGCGTCCAGGTGCAGATCGGAAATGAACAGGGTGGTCTTCATGGGCAGGGCGCCGGAGCAAACGCCCCGGCGCGCCAGATAGTTATTCGGGCGATCATTCTACAACGGTGACTTTCTCGATCACGACATCTTCCATGGGCACGTCGCCGTGGCCACCGCGGTTGCCGGTGGCGACCTTCTCGATACTCTGCACCACGTCCATGCCCTCGACGATCTTGCCGAACACGCAATAGCCCCAGCCCTGCGGGGTCGGCGCGCTGTAGTTGAGGAAGCCGTTGTTCTTGGTGTTGATGAAGAACTGCGCGGTGGCGGAGTCGGGGTTGGGCGTGCGCGCCATGGCGATGGTGCCGATGTCGTTCTTGAGACCGTTGTCCGCCTCGTTCTTGATCTGGCCGCGCGTCTCTTTTTGCTCCATGCCCGGCACGAAGCCGCCGCCCTGGATCATGAAGTTGGGGATGACGCGATGGAAGATGGTGCCATCGTAGAAGCCGGCGCGGGCGTATTCCAGAAAGTTGGCAACGGTCTTGGGCGCCTTGGCGGCATCCAGTTCCAGGACGATCAGGCCCTTGTTGGTTTGCATCTGCACGGTCACGGTAGTGGCTCCTGTTGGGGTCGGATTGGCTGCGGCATTGCCGGCAAAGGCGCAGGCGAGGACGAGGCTCAAGATCAATCGACGCAGGCTGGACATAGGTTACAGCTCCTTCGATTCATGGCGGCGATTTACGGAGGCGCCATGATATAGCAGCCTGCCGAAAAACTCACGGCGGATTGGATCCCGCCCTGCTCGAACAAGTTCTGCGTGGGCGAGCTTGCGAGCGCCGCCGAAGGCGGTCAGAACGGACTGCCAAGGGGGAGAACTACGCTACTCCCCCTTGGCAATCCCCCAATCGGTAAGGAAGAGGGTGGCGTAAATCTGGGCTCATGATATGAGCGTTAGTGCCTCTCATCTTTGTTCCGATGGGGGCTTTCCGTTACCATGGCCGCGCCATGAATCAGCCTACTTTCAAGACCCGCTTTGCCCCCAGCCCCACCGGCGAACTGCACCTCGGCAATCTGCGCACGGCGCTGTTCAATGCCCTGTTGGCGCGGCGTATGGGCGGAGCCTTCGTGCTGCGCATCGAGGACACCGACGCCGAGCGCAGATGCTGAATACTTCCAGACCTTGGAGGCCGGCGGTCATGCCTACCCGTGTTTCTGTTCGCCACAGGAATTGAGTGTCGCGCGCAAGGTGCAGCAGGCCGCAGGGAGACCGCCGCGCTATCCCGGCACCTGCGCACGGCTGACGCCGGAACAGCGCGCGGCGAAACACGCGCAGGGGATCAAGCCGACGCTACGTTTTCGGGTGCCTGTCGGACGCGACATCGTCTTCGAGGATATGGTCCGCGGTCCACAGCGTTTCCGTAGCGACGACATCGGTGACTTCGTCATCAGTCGCGGCGACGGCAGTGCGGCGTTCTTTTTCAGCAATGCCGTCGACGATGCGCTGATGGGTATCACCCAGGTGCTCAGAGGCGAGGATCACCTGACGAATACACCACGACAGTTGTTGTTGCTGGAGGCGCTGGGGATGCCGGCGCCGCAATACGGACATATCGCGCTGATCGTCGGCGAGGACGGCAGTCCACTGTCCAAGCGGCACGGCAGCCGCAGTATCCGCGCGTTGTGCGAAGAGGGCATCCTGCCACTGGCGCTGACCAATCATCTGGCGCGCGTGGGACACACTTATGAGTCGGACGCGTTCATGGACCTCGCGGAACTGGCCGCGCAATTCGACACTGCGCGTCTGGGCCGCGCGCCGGCGCGCCATGATGCCGCGCAATTGCTGCACTGGCAGAAAGAAGCTGTCGCACGCATGAGCGATGCCGAACTCTGGGCGTGGATGCGCGCGCGCACTTATCAGACCCGCGGGCATATTCAAGACTGGGTGCCATCGGGTGCTGAGATGGCCTTCGTGCATACCGTGCGCGAGAATATTGTCATGCCCTTAGATGCCTATCTGTGGGCCGGCAATCTGTATGCGCCGGCGGAAGCCTTCGATCCCGATGCGCGGCAGGTGATCCAGCAGGCGGGTGCGGCGTTCTTCCGCACCGCGCAGGATAAGTTGGGTGCGACGGACTTCAAGGCGTTTACCAAGGAACTGGGCGCGGCCAGCGGGCGCAAGGGCAAAGAGTTATTTATGCCGCTGCGCGCGGCGCTGAGTGGGCAACTGTCCGATCCGGAATGTGGCGGCATCTGGCGCAACGGACCGGAACTCGCGCGCATCTGGGCGCTGCTGGGAACCGAACGCGTGCGCGATCGCCTGCGCGCCGCCGAACAGTGCTGTGAACTCTCTGCATAGGATGTATTCGTATGCTGCACATTCATAATAGTCTCACGCGCCGCAAGGAACCCTTCCAGCCCATCGAGCCGGGCAAGGTGCGCATGTACGTCTGCGGCATGACCGTATACGACTACTGTCATGTCGGCCATGCACGGGTGATGGTGGTGTTCGATGTGATCGCGCGTTATCTGCGTGCCACGGGTTATCAGCTGACCTATGTGCGTAACATCACCGATATCGACGACAAGATCATCAAGCGCGCGCAGGAAAACGGTGAGGACTTCACGGCGCTGACCGAGCGTTTCATCCAGGCGATGCACGAGGACAGCGCCGCGCTGGGTGTGTTGCCGCCCGATCAGGAACCGCGCGCCACCACCGCCATGGCTGACATTATCCGCATGGTCGAGACGCTGATCGCGCGCGGTCACGCGTATGCCGCGGCCAACGGCGATGTCTATTACGACGTGAGCAGTTTTCCGAGCTACGGTCAGTTGTCTGGCGAACAGTCGGATTCATTGCGCGCCGGCGCGCGCGTGGATGTCGACGAGGGCAAGGACGATCCGCTGGACTTTGTGTTGTGGAAGGCGGCGAAGCCCGGCGAACCGGCCTGGGATTCGCCCTGGGGGCGCGGTCGTCCGGGTTGGCATATCGAATGTTCGGCGATGTCGACCTGCTGTCTGGGCGAGCACTTCGATATCCACGGCGGCGGCATGGACCTCAAGTTCCCGCATCACGAAAACGAAATCGCCCAGAGCGAGGGTGCGACCGGCCATAAATTCGTCAATTACTGGCTCCACAACGGCTTCGTCCAGGTCGACGAGGAGAAGATGTCCAAATCGCTGGGCAACTTCTTCACCGTGCGCGAGGTGCTGGTACGCTACCGGCCGGAGGAAATCCGCTTCTTCATTCTCGGCAGCCAGTACCGCAGTCCGCTGAATTACACCGAGGATAACCTCAACAAGGCGCGCGCTGCGCTGGCGCGTTTGTATACCGCTTTGCGGGGCGTGGATACCGCACGTGGGCAGCGGCTGGACAGTTACGTAGAGCGTTTCCAGGCGGCGATGGATGACGACTTCAATACGCCGGAAGCATTGGCAGTGCTGTTCGATCTCGCCGGCGCGCTGAATCGTGCGCGGGAACAGGGCGAGTCGGTCGTCGATTTTGCCGCCACCCTGCGGGAGCTCGGCGAATGCCTCGGTCTGTTGCAGGACAATCCGGACGCCTTCCTCCAAGGCGGGGCCGGTGTTTCGGGTTTGAGCGACGCCGAGATTCAATCTCTGATCGATGCGCGCCGGGCGGCACGCGCAGCCAAGGACTGGACCGAGTCCGACCGTATCCGCGATCTCCTCAAAGACCAAGGCGTTATTCTGGAGGACGCCGCCCAAGACACCACCTGGCGGCGTGCCTGAAGTGTGAACCTCGTCAAGAATCCCCCCGGGCTGCCGCTAATCAAATCGTGGCAGGGTGGCTCAGAAAATCAACAAGTTAATGGCTTTATAGGGGAGCGAGCGAAGGATCGCCATCGACCCTGCCTGGGCAAGCCGATATGACTGAACGATTTTTCCGGTTGATCGTGGGCGCGCTGTTGCTGGCGTTCCTCTATTTCGATCTTCATGCCGCGATCTCTGTGTTGATTGGCATCCTGGTTCTGGAGGCGGTCACCAATCATCGTATTCCTGCGCTGGTCACGCACCTGCGCCAGTCCGGCCGCGCCGAGTTTGGCGACAGCAGTGAGCTAATACCGGCGGCTCATTACGCACGTATTCCTTTCGATGCCGAGCGCGCATGGCGGTTGTCGGTCGCCGTAATGCTGGTTGCTACGTTATTTATCTTTCACGAGCAGCTGTGGTTCTTTCCCTGGTTCATGGGCTTTGCAATTTTCGGGGCCGGTTTGAGCGGTGTGTGTCCGGTGCTCATCAGTCTCAAGATCGTGGGTTTTCGATGAATCTTGGTCAGCCCGAGATCGTGGCTACAACGAGTCTGCGCGGTCGTCTGCCGCTCAAGATCACCGGTATCGTCTTCTGGGGAATGATGCTGGTCGGCCTGATTTTCTCTCTCATTCAACTGCGCAACCTGGAAGATCAGGTGATGGGGCGATTTTCCCTGAACGCGGATCGTTTCATTGCGACCGTCAACGATTATCTTGAAGTGCATCCCCAACTGGACCCCGATGTAGTCGACGAGCAACTGCAACGCTTGCTGGGAAAACATGAATTCAGCGGCGCTATCCTGATCATCCGCGATCACACCTACCGCATCGGTGCAACACCGCGCGGTGATCGTTATGCGGATACAGCCATCTTGGATGAGGCGCTGGGCCGGGATGGTCAGGCCCTGGAGCGTGCGCTGTTCTACCAGACCAACCTCCAGGCAATAATGGATGCCAAGCGCAAGGAACTGCTGGTGACCATGGGCGCCCTGTCACTGGTTTTCGGCCTTATCTTGCAATGGATATTGCAGCGTGTCCTGACCCGTCCGTTTCTTAGGATGGTGAATACCGCGGAGCGCTTTGCCAGCGGCATGACTGAGGCACGCTTCGATGAGCGGCGGCATGATGAATTTGGTTTCCTGGGCAAGTTTTTCAACAAGGCGCTGAGTTATCTGCTGCAACAACAGGACGAATTGCGCGAT
>JACRMO010000085.1 GCA_016214925.1 Gammaproteobacteria bacterium | reverse complement strand
CTGCTGATGATCCCCAACATGTACAAGATCGCCGGCGAACTCACGCCATCGGTGTTGCATGTCGCTGCGCGCTCGCTGGCCTGTCAGGCCTTGTCGATCTTCGGCGATCACAGCGATGTGATGGCGGTGCGGCAAACCGGTTATGCGATGTTGTGCGCGGGCTCGGTGCAGGAGGCAATGGACTTCGCCGTCATCGCGCATGCCGCGACGCTGGAAGGGCGCGTGCCGGTGCTGCATTTCTTCGATGGCTTCCGCACCTCGCATGAAGTGGTGAAGATTCAGGCGGTCGAAGACAGCGTGTTACATGCGCTGATCTCCGCTGCGCAGGTGCAGGCGCACCGCGCCCGCGCCTTGTCGCCGGAGCATCCGGTGTTGCGCGGCAGCTCGCAGAATCCGGATGTGTATTTCCAGGGCCGTGAGTGCAGCAATCCGTTCTACAGTGCATTTCCCGGTATCGTGCAGACGTTGATGGACCGCTTCGCCGAACTCACCGGTCGCAGCTATCGCTTGTTCGATTATCACGGTGCGGCGGATGCCGAACGCGTGATCGTCATCATGGGCTCGGGCGCCGAGGCGGTGCATGAGACGGTGGAATTCCTGAACGCCCAGGGCGTCAAGGGCAGCGAGAAGGTCGGTGTGCTGCGCGTGCGGCTGTATCGGCCGTTCGCTGCCGATGCGCTCATGGCGGCCTTGCCTGCAACGGCGCGCGCCATCGCCGTGCTCGATCGCACCAAGGAACCGGGGGGTGACGGCGAACCTTTATACAAGGATGTCGTCACAGCGCTGGCGCAGGCATACATGCTGGGTAGTGCGAAACCGGCAAGCGAGCAATCCCACATATCTCCCCCTCTCCCTCAGGGAGAGGGTTGGGGAGAGGGAGTATCGATGGGCGTTTCACCCTCACCCTGTCCCTCTCCCATCAAGGGAGAGGGGACGCAAAATCAGGGCGCAGGGTTAACACAACTGCCGCGCGTGATCGGCGGGCGCTACGGTCTGTCGTCGAAGGAATTCACGCCGGGCATGATCAAGGCGGTGTTCGACGAACTCGGACGCGAGCAGCCGAAGAACGGTTTCACCGTCGGCATCCACGACGATGTCAGTCACACCAGCCTGGACTGGGACGCCGATTACCGCACCGACGCGCATGAAGGCTGCGTGCAGGCACTGTTCTACGGCCTGGGTTCCGACGGCACGGTGAGCGCCAACAAGAACTCCATCAAGATCATCGGCGAGGACACCGACCTGCACGCGCAGGGTTATTTCGTCTACGACTCCAAGAAATCCGGCGCGATCACGGTGTCGCATTTGCGCTTCGGGCCACGGCCGATCCGTTCGTCTTATCTGATCGGCGACAACGACGCGCAGTTCATCGCCTGCCATCAGCCGGTGTTCCTGCAACGCTACGCTATGCTCGACATGGCCGCCGACGGCGCGGTGTTTCTGCTCAACTCACCCGAGCCGCCGGATAAGGTCTGGGACAGCCTGCCGCGACGGATGCAGCAGCAGATGCTCGATAAACACATCCGCTTCTACACCATCGATGCCTATCAGGTCGCGCAGGACGCGCAGATGGGCAAGCGCATAAACACCATCATGCAGACCTGTTTTTTCGCCATCTCCGGCGTGCTGCCGCGCGAACAGGCCATCGCCGCGATCAAGCATGCGGTGGAGAAGACCTACGGCCGTAAAGGTCAGCGCATCGTCGAGTTCAACTTCCGCGCCATCGATGCCACGCTCGCGAGTCTGCATGAAGTGAAGCTGCCGGTGGCGGCGACGAGTTCTTTCGAGCGGCCACCGGCCGTGGCCGCCAACGCGCCGGATTTCGTGCAGCGTTTCACCGCCGAACTCATCGCCGGACGCGGTGACAACGTGCCGGTCAGCCAGATGTCGGTGGACGGTACCTTCCCGCTCGGCACGGCCGCCTACGAGAAACGCAATCTCGCGCTGGAGATCCCGGTGTGGGACGCGGCGTTGTGTACCCAATGCGGTAAGTGTCCGCTGGTGTGTCCGCATGGCGTGATCCGCAGCAAACTGGTTCCCGCGACGCTGATGCAGAACGCGCCGGAGGGTTTCAAATATCGCAAGGTGCTGGGCAAGGATTATCCGCAGGATCACGTGATGATGTATCAGGTCGCGCCGGAGGATTGCACCGGTTGCGGGCTGTGCGTGGATATCTGTCCGATTCGCGATAAATCCAATGCCTCGCATAAGGCGCTCAATATGGCGCCCATCGAAGCGTTGCGCGAACAGGAGAAGGCCAACTGGGCGTTTTTCCTCACACTGCCGGAATACGACCGGCGCGAAGTGAAATTCACCACCCTCAAGGGTTCGATGCTGTTGCAGCCGCTGTTCGAGTTCTCCGGCGCCTGCGTGGGCTGCGGCGAGACGCCGTATATCAAACTCGCCAGCCAGTTGTTCGGTGATCGCATGGTCGTCGCCAATGCCACTGGCTGTTCGTCGATTTATGGCGGCAACCTGCCGACCACGCCCTGGACCACCAACGCCGAAGGTCGCGGGCCGGCCTGGAACAACTCGTTGTTCGAGGACAATGCGGAATTCGGTTTAGGAATGCGTGTCGCCATCGATAAGCAAGTCGAATATGCGCGCGAGCTGGCCTGTGACCTGAGAGAGATCATCGGCGAGGAATTGGTGGCTGAGTTGCGCGCGGTGGCCAGCGCGGATCAGCAGACGGACGAAAAGGCGATTGCCGCACAGCGTGCACGTGTGGTGCAGTTGCGGGAAATTCTCAAAGGCATCGACGATCCTCGCGCGCGCGAACTGGAGACGGTCGCCGAGAATCTGGTGCGCAAGAGCGTGTGGATCATCGGTGGCGACGGTTGGGCCTACGATATCGGCTACGGCGGCCTGGATCATGTGCTCGCCTCGGGGCGCAATGTGAACATCCTGGTGCTCGATACCGAGGTGTATTCCAATACCGGCGGGCAGACGTCGAAGGCCACGCCGCGCGGTGCGGTGGCGAAGTTTTCCGCCGGCGGCAAGGCCACCGGCAAGAAGGATCTGGCGCTGTTGGCGATGGGTTACGAGAACGTTTATGTCGCGCATATCGCCTATGGCGCGAAGGATATGCAGACGCTGCGTACGTTCATCGATGCCGAGGCGCACGACGGACCGTCGTTGATTATCGCGTATGCGCCCTGCATCGCCCACGGTGTGGATCTGTCCTTCAATCACCGTCAGCAGGATCTCGCCGTGAGCAGCGGACACTGGCCGCTGTTCCGCTACGAACCGGCGCGCGCGGCGGCCGGCAAGAATCCGCTGCACCTGGATTCGCCGGAGCCGTCGATTCCGTACAAGGATTTCATCAGCACAGAGACGCGCTTCAATATGCTCTGGCGCAGTCATCCGGATGCGGCCGAGGAATTCCTGGCGCGGTCGCAGCAGGAGGTGCGCGCGCGCTATCATCATTACAAACAACTGGCGGATTTGCCCCCTAATCTATTGGGCGATCTGCCCGGGGGTGAGACAGATTCGCCAGCGGCAGCGGAACAACCACCGGCTGCGCCCGCCGCCAAGGAGGAATGAGCATGGTCGATCTCAGCACCGAATACCTGGGTCTCAAGCTCGCTAATCCCTTGGTGCCGTCGGCGTCGCCGCTGTCGCGCGATCTGGATACTGCGCGGCGGCTCGAAGATGCCGGCGCCGCCGCGCTGGTGATGTATTCGCTGTTCGAAGAGGCGATCCTCGCATCGGAGGAAGCCGCCGCGCGTTTCTTCCATGAACAGGCGATCGGTTTCGGCGAGGCGGATTCCTTTCTGCCGGTGCCGGCGCCCGAGGCCTATCTCAGCGAACTCGACGAATACCTGGAGCAGGTGGCGACGCTCAAGCAAACGCTGCACATCCCGGTGATCGCCAGTCTCAACGGCATCACGCCCGGCGGTTGGGTGCATTACGGGCGACAGTTGCAGGCGGCCGGTGCCGATGCGCTGGAATTGAACGTCTATTACGTCGCCAGCAACGTGCGTGAGTCGGCGGCCGAGGTCGAGGCCCGCTATGTCGAGCTGCTCTACGAACTGAAGCAGCATGTGAGCATTCCGATTGCGATGAAACTGTCGTCGCAGTTCAGCTCGCCGGGGCATTTCGTGCGCAGCCTCGAAGCGGCAGGCGCGCGTGGTGTTGCGTTATTCAACCGTTTCTATCAGCCGGACATCGATCTGGAAACGCGTGAGGTCGTACCGACACTGACGCTGTCGTCATCGTATGAATCACTGTTGCGTATCCATTGGGTGGCCGCGCTGTACGGACAAGTGGGTTTGTCCTTGGCAGTGACCGGTGGCATGCATTCCGAAACTGACGTGCTGAAGGCCCTGATGGCCGGCGCCGATGTGACGCACCTGTGCAGTGTGCTGCTCAAGAAAGGACCGGAGTTTCTCGGCAGTATCCGTGACGACCTGATCCATTGGATGGGGCAGCATGAATACAGTTCGGGGAAACAACTCAAGGGCAGCGTCAGCCGCCGGCATGCCATCGACCCCAGCGCCTACGACCGCGCGAACTATGTGAAGGTGATGGATAGTCATCGCACCCCGGGCGGGGTGTGGCGCTGAGTCGTGTAACGGGCGTTTACGCAGTGGCAGCCCGTTGTTTCAGGCTGCTGCCCCACAGAACCAGTGTCGCCAGTACCAGCAGACCACCCTGTACCGCAAGACCTTGCAGATTCGGATAGACGCCGAGCAGATCGATGCGCGGGAAACTGACCGGGTCGAGCGGCAGTTTGCCGGCTTCTTGGAGTGCGGCGATGCCCTTGCCGGCGAAGACCACCGCCAGCACGAACATGAAGATGCTGGTGGCGGAGAAGAACTGGCGCAGCGGCAGGCGCGTGCTATAGCGCAGAATCAACCAGGACAACACGGCGAGTACGGTGGCACCTGTGCCGAGACCTGAGATCAGCATGGCCTGGGCGGGAACGTTCGCTTGTACCCACAAGGCTTGATAGAACAGGATAGTCTCGAAGACTTCACGATAAACCGCGATGAATGCCAATCCGGTCAGACCCCACAGCGTGCCCGTGCCCAGCGCCTTCTGCACAGAGCCATCGATGAAACGCTTCCATTGAATAGCGTTGGTCTTGCTATGCATCCAGAAGCCGACATAGAACAACACCGCCATGGCCACCAATGCGGCTACGCCTTCGGTGAGTTCGCGATTGGCGCCGCTGAAATCGAACAGATAGATCGACGCTATCCAGGTCGCCACGCCCAACAGCAACGCACCGCCCCAGCCGTAATGCAGATAGGGCATCGCATCGCGACGTTCGGTCTTGATGAGGAACGCGGCCAACGCGGCGATGACCAGAATCGCCTCCAGACCTTCGCGCAACAGGATGATGAACGCGCTGGCGAAAGCCGCGCCGGTCGATAAAGCGCCTGCTTCGCCGAGTCGCGTGGAGACTTCGTCGAGCAGATGTTGCACGCGTGCAGCCTGGTTTTCGACGACGCTGAGTGTGTTCTCGTCGCGCAGCAGATTGCGGTAACGGGTCATTTCGGTTTCGACTTGACCGCGCAACGCGCTATCGACGGTATCCAGGCTGTGTTCGACCAGTTCGAAGCCTTCCAGATAGGCGGCGACGGCCAGTTTATAGGCAGTCTCGCGCTGCCCGGTGCGATAGGCGTCGAGACTCGTCGTCAGGGTTTCGCGGGCGAAATCCAGTGGTGCGGTATTGGCGAACATTGCATCAGGATGGGCGCG
>JACRMO010000084.1 GCA_016214925.1 Gammaproteobacteria bacterium | reverse complement strand
GTCTCCCGCGAAGGGGACTGCGTTGAAGAAACCGCCCTGCAGCGCGACCTCGTAACGTTTCAGAGGACTGAGAAGGACGTCAGGCACGAACGCCTCGGCCAGAAAATAGGCGAACACGCGGTCCCAGTATTCCGTGGAGAAACTGATGCGGTGCAATTTAATGCCGAGTTGTTGTGCGACCGCCTCGGCATCGGCCAGATCCTCGGCGGCGGGGCAGTGGCCGGCGTGGTCATCTTCGTCCCAGTTTTTCATGAACAGGGCTTCGACTGTATAACCTTGCTGTTGCAGGAGCAGGGCGGCGACGGCGGAATCCACGCCGCCGGAAAGTCCGACGATGACGCGTTGGCCGTGGCTCACTGTGATGATTCCTGCGGCTTCCAGCCATGTCGCCAACGCTTCAGATCGACGATATGCGGCGGGTGCCCGTTGGCATCGAACCAGCTATCGACCGCGAATTCGCTGTGGGTGTCACGTTCGCGGATCACCGCTGTGGTGTGCGGCCACCAGGATCTGGGGATCGGCAGCCGTGTGGCCGGTTCAAGCACCTCGTGCCAGTGCAGCCAGCCGAGTTGTTCAAACAGGCGCAGGTAGTGCGTGGTGTTGCTGGCTTCGTCGATGCAGTCCATCTGTCCAGGTTGGAATGCGCCGGGAAAAGTCCCGCCCAGGTCGCGATCTGTGCCGGTTAGACGGCCGACGTATTGTTCGAGGACTGCGATGGTGCGCGCGATTGCGGCGCGTTCAACTTCCGCATCGAGTGCAGGCGCGGCGAAAGTGCTTGCCAATTTGGCCCGAATGACCGGCCCCAAGGTGATTTTGGCATGACGCGCACAGCTGTGCTGAAAGCAGATATCGAGGCTATCGGGCGGTGGATTGTGCGGGACGACAGGTTGCGCGCTGAGTGCCTGGGTGATGCTCGTAAACATGACGAATGCATGTGCACGGTATCCGAGTGTGCGGCAAATCTCAGGCATGGGGCAGCATATCAATCAGCACGTCGAGCGGGTAGCGACGGCCGGCCAGGTAGTCATCCACGCAACGAAGAACCAGCGGGCTGCGCCATTGCGACTGGCACGCGATGATCTCGTCGCGCCGCAGCCACAGGGTGCGCTCGATGCCGCTGTCGAGTTCACGGTGTGGGAGCGGCGCGCCCATCGCGCCGCAAAAGGCGACACGCAGGTAGGTCAGCTCGGAATCTGGGACTTGCCATAGATACAGGCCGACCAGAGCTTCGGGCTGGAAATCGCACGCGGTTTCTTCCAGCGCCTCGCGGATGACGGCTTGGGACAGGCTCTCGCCGATTTCCAGATGTCCGGCCGGTTGGTTGATGAGCAATTCACCTGCCACGGTCTCTTCGACCAGCAGGAAACGGCCCTCACGTTCGGTAATGGCGGCCACGGTGACGTGCAGGTTTCGGCTCATGGTGTAATCCTGAAGCTAGTGCAGCCCGGAGTATATCAAGACCAATCGCTTTAAAAGCGCGTTTTATGTTAATGATCCTGAAAGTTTAAGCGAGAATCTTCTAGGCAGATGCTATACGCGCGCGGTTTTCTGGCTGAGCGCATGTCAGGCTTGACATAGGGCGATGCCGAGGTAATAAATACTCCCCATGACCTTGCCCCGTCATGGACGGCTGTAGCTGCGGGAGCTGCCGCGGACACAGAACACAAGGCATAAGAACGAATCCCAGGCGGCATTGCCCTGAGGATCTCACAATAATCGCGTGGAGGAGTTGCACTATGTTCCCATCCTTTAAAAAAGCTTGTTTGGCCGGTTCCATCCTGTTAGCAGTTGCGGGTACCTCCGTCGCGGCAGATGCCATGAAGCCCTTCACTCTGGCTTATACCGCCAAGGGCGACATGGCGCAGGTCACCGAAGAAGTCAAACAGAAGATCGCGGGCGCGGGCTTTGAAATTGTCGGTACCTACGCCCCCTATGATGGCGCCACGATCCTGGCCATCACCAATGACACGCTGAAAAAGGCCGCGGCCAGCACTGAATTCGGTGGTTATGCCGCCGGTCAGCGCGTGACCCTGACCAAAGTGGGCGACGAAATTCAGGTCTCCTACACCAACCCCACCTACTACGGTAATGCTTACCGTCTCGAAGACACGACCGATCTGCAGGCCGCTGCCAGCGCTTTGGAAACCGCGTTGGGCAAGCAACAGACCTTCGGCACTGGCGAGAAGCAGCTGAGCGAAGCCGATCTGCGCAAGTATCACTACATGGTCGGCATGGAATACTTCGACGATCCCAGCAATCTGGCCGAGTACGACAGCCAGGAAGAAGCCATCGCTGCGGTTGAAGCCGGCCTGTCCGCCAAGAAGGGCGGTGCCAGCAAGGTGTATCGCATCGATATCCCGGGCAAGAACGAGTCCGTGTTCGGCGTCGCGTTGACCGACGGTTGCAGCGGCGACGAGTACATCATGAGCCGCGTCGACAAGGACGAAGTGCGTTCCACGGGCCATCTGCCGTATGAGATCCTGGTCTCCGACGGTAATGTGTATGCCCTGTACGCGCGCTTCCGTATTGCCATCAGCTGGCCGCATCTGCCGATGGTGCAGAGCCCGACCGGTGCCACGTTCTTCAACATCATGTGCGCGCCGAATGCCATCGAAGAGGCCCTGATCCAGGCCGCGGGTGGCGAAATCTAAGTTCGATAGCACGGCAAGACCCCGACCCCCGCCTTCTTCCGGCGGGGGTTTTTTTTGCCTGCCGGAAACGGCCCGTATCTGTTATGGGCATCGCTACTGGGCGGATGCTAGAATTCGTAGTCGTTTTTGTCTTGATGCAGGATTATCCAATGGCCTACCAACATATCCAGGTCCCAAGCGCGGGGGAGCGTATCCGTAGCGGTGCCGGCAATGCCTTGATCGTTCCCGATCAGCCGATCATCCCGTTCATTGAAGGTGACGGTATCGGTATCGACGTGACCCCGCTCATGCGCAGGGTGATCGATGCGGCCGTGCAGCAGGCCTATGGCGGAAAGCGCAAGATCGCCTGGATGGAGATCTATGCCGGCGAGAAGGCCAATAAACTGTATGGCGGTAATGTCTGGTTGCCCGAGGAAACGATCGAGGCGATCCGCGAATTCTCCGTCGCCATCAAGGGG
>JACRMO010000083.1 GCA_016214925.1 Gammaproteobacteria bacterium | reverse complement strand
CTCCCCATCGGGCGCCGGCCGGTCCGCGATTGCGGCATTGGCTGACAGGCGCCTGAGCATCCCGCCACGCCAAGCCCCCCATCGGGATGGTATGATATCGCCCCTGTCAGGAGCGGCCTTTGGCCGCGAACATTCGTATATCCGTGGCACCCGTTCGCGGCCAAAGCCCGCTCCTGCACTGTGTAGCTAACTGATCGCAATAAGCAAATATAATCCTGCCTCAGGGAGACAGGGATTTTCAATGGCACTTAGCATCGTCATCCTCGCCGCCGGCCAGGGCACCCGCATGCGTTCGGCGCTGCCCAAAGTGCTGCATCAACTGGCGGGTAAGTCTTTGTTGGAACACGTCATCGATGCCGCCGAGGCGCTCGGCGCCGGGCAGATCCAGGTTGTATACGGCCATGGGGGCGAGCAGGTGCGTCAGCAGTTGGCCGCGCGCCAAGTGACGTGGGTGGAGCAGGCTCAGCAGTTGGGTACCGGCCACGCGGTGGCGCAGGCCCTGCCGGGGATCGCGGACAACGATCAGGTGTTGGTGCTCTATGGCGACGTGCCGTACCGCGGAACTGACCGACCCCACCGGTTACGGCCGGATCCTGCGCGATGCCCCGAGTGCAAAGGGTGGCCGCGTCACCGGCATTGTCGAGCAGAAGGATGCGCGCCCCGAGCAGCTCGCCATCCGCGAAATCAACACCGGCTTCATGGCCGCCGCTGCCGCGGCGCTCAAGCGCTGGGTCGGCGCGCTGGGCAACGACAACGCCCAGGGCGAATATTATCTGACCGATGTGATCGCCCAGGCCGCCGCCGAAGGTGTCGCGATCAATACCGTGGTGCCCGCGGACCTGTTCGAGATCATGGGTGTGAACAACCGCGCCCAACTGGCCGAACTGGAGCGTGACTACCAGCACCAGCAGGCACAGCGACTCATGCATGCCGGCGTGACATTGCGCGATCCCGCGCGCTTCGACCTGCGCGGCCGGATCGAACACGGCCAGGATGTCTGCATCGACGTGAATGTGATCCTCGAAGGTGAGGTCAAGCTCGGCAACCGCGTGTTCATCGGCCCTGGCAGCGTGATCCGCAATGCGGTGATCGGCGACGACACGATCATCCAGGCGCACTGTGTTATCGAGGACGCGGTTATCGGCGTGAACGCGCGCATCGGCCCGTTTGCGCGCATCCGTCCCGAGACACGGCTGGCCAATGACGTACACATCGGCAATTTCGTCGAGATTAAGAAATCGGACATCGGCGCCGGCTCTAAGGTTAATCACCTGAGCTATATCGGCGATACCAGCATTGGCGCACGCGTGAATGTCGGTGCCGGCACCATCACCTGCAACTACGACGGTGCCAATAAGCATCGTACTGTCATCGAAGACGACGCCTTCATCGGCTCAGATTCACAGTTGGTGGCGCCGGTGACCGTGGGCTTGACGGTTCACGGCATCCAACAGAAAGGCGGATAGAACATGTGCGGCATTGTTGGTGCGATTGCTCAGCGTGATGTAGCGCCCATCCTGCTCGAAGGGCTGCGGCGTCTGGAATACCGCGGTTACGATTCGGCGGGCCTGGTCGTGCTCGGCGGCGATGGCGCGCTGTCACGCATCCGCGCCACGGGCAAGGTGAGCGAGTTGAGCGCGCTGCAACAGCAGGCCCCGCGGCTGGGCAACCTGGGCATTGCGCATACCCGTTGGGCCACGCATGGCAAACCCACGGTCGCCAATGCGCACCCGCACATCTGTCGTGACACCGTGGCGGTGGTGCATAACGGCATCATCGAGAATCACGAAGCGTTGCGTGCGCGTCAACGCGAGCAAGGATTTGTGTTTACCTCGGAGACCGATACCGAGGTGATCGTGCATCAGGTTTACCATCACCTGGAGCAAGGCAAGGACCTGCTCGCCGCGGTGCAGGCGACGGTCGAAGAGTTGCACGGCGCCTATGCGCTTGGCGTGGTATCCAAGACTGAACCGGGACGCCTGGTCGTGGCGCGCCGTGGCAGCCCCTTGGTGATCGGGCTCGGCATCGGTGAGAACTTCATTGCCTCCGATGTTGCCGCGCTGCTGCCGGTCACGCAGCGTTTCATGTTCCTGGAAGACGGCGATGTTGCCGCGCTGACGACCGATGGCTGCCAAGTCTTCGATCGCAACGGCGTGCCGGCGCAGCGCATTGAGCGCATGTCGGAGCTGACCGCCGATGCGGTCGAGCGCGGCGAGTACCGTCACTACATGCTCAAGGAAATTTTCGAGCAGCCGCGCGCGGTGGCCGATTGTCTCGAAGGTCGCATTGCCGACAACCGCGTGCTGGAACAAAGCTTCGGGCCGGATGCGGCGCGCATCTTTGATAACGTGCAGGGCGTACACATTATTGCCTGCGGTACCAGTTACCACGCCGGCATGATCGGGCGTTATTGGCTGGAATCCATTGCCGGCATTCCATGCAGCGTCGAGGTCGCGAGCGAGTTCCGTTATCGCCGTCCGGTAGTGCGCAAGAATTCGTTGATCGTGACGCTGTCGCAGTCGGGCGAAACCGCTGATACGCTGGCCGGCCTGCAAGAGGCCAAGCGTCTCGGCTTCGGTCATTCACTCGCGATCTGCAACGTGCCGGAGAGTTCGCTGGTGCGCGAATCCGAACTGGTGCTGATGACGCGCGCAGGTCCCGAGATCGGCGTGGCCTCGACCAAGGCCTTCACGACGCAATTGGTTTCGTTGTTGCTGTTGGTGATCGTGTTGGGGCGTCGCCAGGGTTTGGGTGATGAACAGGAAGCCAAGTTGGTACAGCAATTGGTTTCCCTGCCGGGCAAGATCGAACATGCACTGCAACTGAATCAAAAAATCCGCGAATTGGCCGAGCGCTTCGCCGACAAGCATCATGCCTTGTTCCTGGGGCGCGGCGCGCAATATCCAGTGGCGATGGAAGGTGCGCTGAAGCTCAAGGAGATTTCCTATATTCATGCCGAGGCATATCCGGCCGGCGAATTGAAGCATGGCCCGCTTGCGCTGGTCGATGCGGATATGCCCGTGATTGCCGTGGCGCCCAATAACGATCTTCTGGAAAAATTAAAATCCAATCTCCAGGAAGTCAGTGCGCGCGGTGGCGAGCTGTTCGTGTTCGCCGATGAGGAGTCGGGCGTGGCGGCAACAGCAGGTGTCACCGTATTGCCGGTCGCGGCGACCGATGACTGCATTGCGCCGATCGTGTTCACGGTTCCGTTGCAGTTGCTGGCCTACCATGTTGCCGTACTCAAAGGCACCGATGTCGATCAGCCACGCAACTTGGCGAAATCGGTTACGGTGGAATAGGTCAGCGTATAGGACGCTCACGGACGAGCCAGAACTCGCTTTTAAGGAAGGGAACTTTCACTATGCGCATCGGTCACACTGTACTCGTTTTGAGTTTGCTGGGCGCGTTATTCGCGGAGGGTGCGCAGGCTCGGGTTTTTCGTTGCACGGATGCGGATGGCAAGGTGAGTTACTCGCAGACGCCATGTCCTGCCGCGCAGCAAGCCGCCGAAATGCGCGGCATGAACAGTGGTAAACAGCAGGATCGGGATTTATGTCGTGATGCGCGGGAACTTGCGATCGCGGCTTTTGGTGAGATGGGTCGTGGTCTTGAGCCCGCTGAGGTTATCGATCAGTACGGTGGGATTGATTACATCAATGCAGCAGCCCTCGGCGTTATCAACTTTGCCGCAAGTCTGCGCTACAACACGAGCCTGACACCGCAGCGGGTCGGGTCGCTGACTTTTTCGCGCTGCCGCAGCGGGGGCTTTGGCGAATTGCAGCCCGGTGATCTGCCGATTTCCGAGGACAGCGCGCCGGCGCAACCCGTTCCGACTGAAAGCCAGCCTGGAACAAGCGCGGCGGCACCGGCGCCGGATGAGGTTGATGCCTGTGTGCGATACCGGCAGCAATTGCAAGACATCGAGCGGCAGTTGCGTCCCGGCGATCGCGGAGAAGACGGCGAGATGTTGCGCCAGGAACGCGAGCGCTATCAAGCGCTGTGGAGTACTGAATGCGTCAATTAATGACTGTTGTGGCGTAGGCCCGCAAATCGGATTTTTGGATAACCTGGGGAGAATTAACCTGTGACTAAAGACATGATGTTTTTCTGTGTTCCACAAAAAGCCTATATGGCGACTTCCAATTGCACCACGCTGCGCAAGCGCCCGCTGGGCAACAAGGTGCCGGCCGGGAGCCAGCCCATGTTGCGTGCCTGTGAAACCTGTAGCATGTATCCGCTGGTCGATAAGCAGAAGGTACCGATGGTGAGTCTGTCCGCCTATCTGGGCGGCCAGCGACCCGACGAGGTGAACCTCAAGTCCGCGGGTGTGCGCAAGATCATTCAGGAGCATCTGGAACGCCTGGCCGTATAGCCAACTCGGTATCAAGCCGGGACCAGCGGTTATCACTGGAGATAACCCTCGACAAGCGCCGCGCGTGGAGTTATACCGTTATGCGGCGTCTTTGCCCGTAGGTGCGTGGCATGCGCCCGGTAGGAGGCCAAATCGCCTCTCGAACTCTCAGGCTATAAGGTGCGATATGAATCTGTGGCTACACGAACTCGCGCAAACCTGTGATCAATTGGATACCCGTGCGGAATTACTGGAAGCGCTGGATATCATCGAAGATCAATGCCAAGCACTGGATACGGCCGAACAGGAAACCGCTGGGCGCCTGATTACGGAGCTTAATCGGCGCTTGGATGCCATGCAGGAGTAATTCCTGTCATCACATTGGCCGGTTGCTGGGCGTAATCCATGGCACGACTCATTACACTCTCGCGCGCCGCGCGCTTAGTGGGCGTCAAGCGCACCACCTTGCAGAAACAGATTCAGGCCGGTGAACTGTCCACCTTCGAAGGGCAGCTGGATCTGAGCGAACTGCTGCGCGTTTATCCGCATACCAAGATCGAAGACAGCACAATGATCGAACGCGCCGATCGTATGATCGAGCGCGCCCTGAGTCGTGTCGTGCGCGATCAGGATAGTCTGCCGGACGCGGAAGTGCTCGCAACGCGTATCGCGCATCTCGGCCATGAATTGGGCGCCGCCAACTACCGCGTGCGACGTTACGATATTTTTCTGCTGCAATTGCAGGACTATCTGCGCAAGTTCGCCACCGCCGCCGCCGCGCCGACACATGCCGATATCAATGCCCTGCGCGATTGGCTGGATGATGGGCTGACAAAGTTGCACGCATCCAGCGATGCAGAGGGCGAGTTGTTCGCCACCGATATGCTGCTGCGGGTGATGGCGGCGCAGGTGCATCTCGAACCCAGTGGCCATGAATTCTTCGTGCAGGGCAACGATAGCCTACTGGATTCCGGATTGCGTGCCGGTTTGGCGCTCGATTACGGCTGCAGCGACGGCAGTTGCGGGCGCTGTATGGCGAAGCTTAAAGGCGGCATCGTCAAACTGGTGCGTAAACCGCGTTACCGATTGAGCGAGAAGGAGCGCGCTCAGGGTTATACCCTGATGTGTTGCCATACGGCCGTAACCGACGTGGCGCTGGAAGTGGCCGAGGCACCACGCCTGCGACAAATCGATTCGCAGCACTTGCTGGCCCGGGTCGGCTCCGTCGAGCGCGTCGCCGAGGATATCGCTGTGTTGTCGCTGCGGCCGGCGGAGGGCGCGCGTTTGCGCTTTCTTGCCGGGCAGTCGGTGCGCCTCGACAGCGATGGCCAAAGCGCCGAATACGCCATCGCCAGTTGTCCTTGTGACGAACACCAGCTTGAATTCCATATCCGTATGCGCGGCGATGACGCTTTCGCGCAGAAGTTGTTCACTGCACTTGGCCTAAACCAACAGGTCGAGATCGAGGGGCCGCACGGCGATTTCACGTTGGACATGCAATCACCGCACCCGGTGATTTTCGTGGCGTGGGATACGGGCTTCGCGCCGATCAAGAGTCTCCTCGAACATGCCATGGCGCTGGATGCCGCGGAGAATTTGTACTTGTTCTGGGTGCATACGCAGGATGAAATTCCGTATCAGCATAACCGCTGCCGCGCCTGGGCCGATGCGTTGGAGAATTTCCATTACACGCACGTACGTACGGAGTCGCATATTTACAATGACGATAACGATGCCCACGACATGCTGGCGACGGTATTGGCGGCGATCGCCGAACCGCACTTCGATGTCGCGGCCTTCGCATGTTGGATATTCCGGCCTGACCCCCGTGATTTCCCGCCGCAACGGACGACCGTTGCGCATGCCCCCGTCTCGCTCGATCAACTGCGGCTACCCTCGGTTGCCGCATTCTTCGCTTGCAAAAGTGTTTTGTTATGCCATTATATTGCCGCCAAGCATTCATAAAGATACCTAATTGAATGTAATTCAATAGATTTTTATGGACGTCCCGATGCATTCTATCAACGAACTGGGGTTTCCAGGATCAGGATCGAGCACCAAGTGACCGGCAACGACCTTCAGCTCGTACGCCACCGGTTCACGCTAGGGATTGCTGCCGGCTTTGCCCTTACGCCCTTCGTGGGACTCGGCAGCCTATGGCTGTTCGGCCTCATCGACACCCACAGCCTGCGCCTTTCCGCGCAGACCGGCATGCTCCCCGCGGCACTCATTGTCCTGCTCGGCTGGAACTGGCTGAGTTTTCGCGCCTACCTGCAACCGTTTCTGCATTGGCTGGTACAGCATCCGCACGGTGGCAGCGCGCCGGGCCATCTGCATCGCCGACTCGGACGTTTCAGCCGCGAATACTGGAGCATGTTCCTGTTGTATGCGCTGATAACGCCGCTGCTGTTGTTCGCCGGCGAGCCGGGCGGATTCGGTGCAATTCCCACGGTGCCATTCGTTAATGCGTTATTGCTTCAGATCGCAGTCGCGATTCTGGTGGGCTTGCCGACGTACCTGATAGCACTCGATCGGCTGGGTAAGTTAGTCGCGCATCTCGGTCTGCAACAGGTTCAGGTCAGCCTCAAATCCAAAATCATGTTGTTGGGCGGATTCCTGCCGCTGCTGTCGTATTCGATCCTGATGCATTACCACTGGGTGAGTACCGGCCGGCTTGCGCCGGAGCTGGCGGTGATCTGGGGCGCGTTGGCGCTGGTTACGACTTCGGTAACGTGGCTGGCGATCAAGAGCATGGCGCAATCGCTGCGTCCGGTGCAGGACGTGCTGTCACGCAGCGGCGCCTCGACGCATGCCGACTTGGCGCGACTGCGGCCGCAGTCGACCGACGAGATCGGTTATCTGACGCAGACGCTGGGCAAACTGTTTCGCCGGCTGGGCGATCAGGAATCGACCATGCGCGCCGTGGTCGACAATGCGGCCGAGGGCATTATCGTCGTCGATGAGCACGGCCAGATTGATACCTTCAATGCCGCTGCGGAAAAACTCTTTGGATTCCTCGCCGCGGAGATTCGGGGCAAACCTTTGAGCTGGCTTGTGCCGGATCTGGTCGATACCAAGAATGTACCGCCAGTGGCGGGTGGCGAGCAGGAGACTGCGGCCTTGCATCGTAATGGCCAGCCGATCCAGGTATCCGTGCGTGCCAGCGAAATGCACATCAGCGGCGAGCCGATGTACACCTGTCTGGTGGCCGACATCACCCAGCGCAAACAAGCGGAAGACAAAATGCTCAAGGCCGAGGCGCGTTACCGCGACTTGGTGGAAACGGCTCACGACCTGGTCTGGAGCGCCGATCCGGCCGGCCGCTGGACGTATCTCAACAGCGCCTGCCAGGGCATCTATGGGTACAGCCCGCAGGAAATGATCGGTCGGCAGATCCAGGATTTCCATGCCCCGAGTCATGCGGAGAAAGATGTCCAGGCCTTTCAGGCCATTCTCGATGGCCAGGAATTGGTGCAATACGAAACCGTGCATGTCGATCGCCAAGGTAACTACCATCATCTGAGTTTCAATGCCAAGGCACATCAGGACAGCAGTGGCGTCATCGTGCATATCAGCGGCACGGCGCGCGATGTCACGGAGCAGAAGGCCTTTCAGAAACAGCGCTCCTATCAGGCCGAACACGATTCACTG